>NZ_DOTK01000045.1:0-99286 GCF_003521185.1 Brevibacillus sp. | reverse complement strand
AGACAAGATGCTTGTGAGCTTGGAGGAAGCAGTTGTTATCTGCCAGGCGTGGACGGCGCTGGCTGTTTTTCGGTGACAGAGGCATTTTTTCCTTTGGCAACAGCGAGCACGACGATGACGGTCGCCAGCACGGCTCCCCATGTAAAAGGCTCGGCGAGAAGCAGCCAGGAGGCGATAATCGACAAAAACGGCTGGAAGTATTGGGTCTGGCTGACGCGGGCGACGCCGCCAAGCGCAAGGCCGTGATACCAGGCAAAAAAGCCGAGAAACATGCTGACGACGCTGATGTAGCCAAAGCCAGCCCAGACGGTCCAGGAAGCACGCTGCAATTCCGTCAGGAGCGGACCCGCGATCGGCACGACGAGAAACGGGAAAGCGATAATCAACGACCAGCTGATCACTTGCCAGCCGCCAAGCGTTTTGGAGAGCTGCCCGCCGACGGCGTAGCCGATGGCAGCGGACACGACGGCTCCGAGCAACGCGAGGTCAGCCCATTGCAAGGCGCCAAACCCGGAGAGAACAGCGTAGCCGATAATCGTCAGGCACGCGACTATGCTGGAAAGCCAGTACGTTTTTCCCGGGCGCTCTCCGGCAAAAAAGGCGGCTGCGCCTGCTGTTGCGAGCGGCAGCAGGGCGATAATGACCGCGCCGTGGGTAGCGGGCACGCGCTCCATTGCCCATGAGGAGAAAAAAGGAAAGCCGATCACCACGCCAGCGGAAACGAGGACGAGCTGGCTGAATTGGGCCAAGGACGGCAGCGGAACGCGCTTGAACACGAGAACCAATGCAGCCAAGATGGCAGCGATCAGCGCACGGCCAAGTCCGGCCGATGCGGGCGAGAGCGCAGTGACGACCACTTTTGTCACAGGCAGGGTGAGGCTGAAGCTGCATACGCCGAGCAAGCCGTATAGCATGCCCGCCTTTTCCAAGGTCATGCCGCCGTCAGGCTTTGCTTGTGCGGGCGTGTCTTGCGCCCGTTTTGTGTGTGCTTCCTCCGGTAGAGAGTCTGCTTTCATTTGTGATCCCGTCCTTTGTTGATGAGAAATGCGAACAGTGTGCTTTCAGCTTAGTAGAGGACGGATGGGAACGGTAGGGCCAATTGGCAGCAGGATGAGTAGGCCAATTTGTCGAAGCTAATGGAAAAAAAGACGGTGAAGAGGCGGGAGCGAAATGGAGTGGAAGCCTGACAAGCTTGCGGGGATTCCGGTGTATCAGCAAATCGCGAAAAGATTGGAGCAGCAAATCGTATCCGGGGAGCTGCCGCCAGGCGCTTCTTTGCCGCCCGAGCGGGTATTGGCGAGAAGATTCGGCGTAAACCGGGGAACGGTATCAGCGGCATATGAGGAATTGCGGGCAACAGGGCTGTTGCAATCGTGGCAAGGAAGCGGTACATGGGTCAGCCGACATTTGTGGGGAGTCCAGCAAATGCCGAACTGGTACAAATACACGAACGGAGGCGCATTTTTGCCTGCCTATCCGCTTGCCAAACGCATCCAGGATGCTTGCCTGGATTCCTCGATCATTAACCTGGCGAAAGCAGAGCTGCATACGTCGATGATTCCGTCTATGTCTGCCGAGCAGTTGGGCGGTTTGAAGCATATGCACCTGGAGCTTGGCTACGCGCAGCCAAAAGGAGATCCGGGACTGCGGGCCGTGCTGTCCGAGCATTTGGCGCAGCATTACGGGATCAAAGCGGACAGCGAGGAAATTTTGGTGACCTCCGGGGCGCAGCAGGCGCTGCATCTGATTACGCAGTGCCTGTTGAATCCGGGCGATGCGGTCGCGATGGAAGGGCCGTCTTACTCGTATTCCTTGCCGCTGTTCAGCTCGGCCGGGCTGCGGCTGTTTCGGCTGCCGCAAGACGAGCAAGGGATCATCACGGAGGCACTGGTTGCTTTGCATCGAGAACAGCGGATCAAAATGGTTTTCGCCAATCCGACATACCATAATCCGACCGGAATTGTGATGAGTGAACCGAGGCGGGCGCAGCTTTTGGCCGCGTGCCAGGAATTGCGGATTCCTTTGGTGGAGGATGACGCCTACGGGGCGCTCAGTCTGGCAGGAGCGGCACTTCCTCCGCGACCGATCAAGGCGATTGACCAAGCGGGACATGTGCTTTACGTCAACAGTGTGTCCAAGACGGTAGCTCCGGGGCTGCGGATCGGTTGGCTGGTGGGGCCGCGCTCTGTCGTGGAGCGGCTTGCTGACGCCAAGCAGCAGATGGACTTCGGCACAAGCAGTATCTCGCAGCAGCTTGCGCGTCATTTTTTGCAGGAAGCAAGCTGGCAGGAGCAAATAAACAAACTCGCCATTTACTTGCGAGAGCAGCAACAGGCGATGAACGCTGCTTTGGAAACCGAATTGCAACAATATGCTGCCTGGAACAGACCAGCGGGCAGCTATCACATCTGGTGCCAACTGCATGAGCCGCTAGAGGAACAGGAGCTGCTGGATCGTGCAATCCGGGAGGGAGTCGTCTTCACTCCGGGCGGGGTGTATGGTGCCGAGCCGGGGTGGCTCCGGCTGACGTATTCGTGGGAAGAGCCGGACAAAATCAGGGAAGGGATTCGCCGCCTGAAAAAGGTGCTTCAAATGAGCAAGCGATAAGGAACGTACCCCTGGACCATACTAGGAAAATCACATCAGGATGGAAAAGGGGGAGTACGATGGGATTTTCGCTTGTTATCGGATTTCTCGAATCCCTGACCTCTTATTATTTGGTCATTTTGCTTTTTGTGGTCGGTCTGATTTTGCGTTTTCGGTACTATGTCGCCTACCGCAATCGGCAGCTGACCCGTGATGCGGCTGTACGAGACCTTCAGGGGGACCGCCAACAAGATGCGGATTTTGTACGCTGAGGCATGGATAACAGAAAAAATGCCGGTATCCTGTACGCTAAGGATTACTGGCATTAACAATTGATCTGCTACTTCGGATTATCTTCTGGAAGTAGCGAATATTCTAAACCCATAAAACTAGCTACAGAGAGCTTTTCTTCGTTTATGACCTGAAATCGGTAACTAGCAGGAGACAGTAGCGCCTGGTTATCAGCTTCTGTTACATTTTCTTTTAGCTTTAGCCGTTGCGAAATCGTATACCGATTCTCTTTGCTGTTTAACTCAATTTGAACGAGTGAAGGAGTCTCAACAAGCAAATTTTTAATTGTCTCGTTCCCTGGCAAATCTGCAAACGTAAAGTAAATGGGTTTTTCAGTATGCATCATTTTTTCTTTCAAATGGTCCGAAAGTAAGATTCGTAACGTGAGTTCTACCGAATTACCGTTTTTTGTTATCTGAAGCACGGATGTTTTTAAATTCTCACCTGTAAATTCATCAAAATATTCGTAAACGCTTACATATGACTTCTCTTTAGGGACTGTATCAGATGAACTAGCCTCGCTGCAACCGCTAAGGAGAACTATGAACAGAAGGAGAAAACTATAGAGAGGGCGGATCATAGATCTCTTGATTTTTTGCTAGAATACTCTTTGTACGAGTATTTCACGTTAACATAGTGAGAATCTTTTACTCTGCCTTGAAAATATTCGACTAAGCTTCCGGTTGTTTTTACGGCTTTCGATCCGTATTCAACAGTTGTAAGAGTACGCTTTGGTATGACCCATGTATGGGTTGTTTCTACAGTATCTTCACTTCCAAATGAAACTTCTGCATTAATGCCTACTTTCCCCTCTATTATCCTCCAGTTGACTTTTGTCTCGGCAGACGCACCTATTTTTCCAGTCAGAAAGGTTTTTCTTGTCACTTTTCTTGAAAAGGAATCGTTTTCGTTACTATCATTTTCAATATCAGCCTCATAGGATTTTGAATTGTATAGGTCCTTAGAAGAAATTTCATAGACTTTTCCAGTCATATCATTTCCTAAAGGCCTAAATTTAGATGAATCGTTCTTTGTAAGGGCATCTGTAAAATCGTACTCTACTGGGTTCTCATATACACGTTCAACGATCTGTAGGTTACCTATTTTAATAGGCGCACTTTGAGATACTGCGAAGGCAGAACCAGCTCCAGATACAACTAAACTGCTAAGTAAGAGAGTTGCGAAAGAAAGTTTTTTAATATTCATTTTTATCCTCCTGTATATTATCAGAATTTTTAAATACAAAACGATTACAACATATATTTTCAATTAAGGTTGTGATTACTTCGATTCAAATATCATTCTTGATTGAATTAACAGAATGTACTGATCTAATTGCTGACTTAATTCCACGACTTCATCATCCAACAAATCATTCTTCTCCAAAAACAATTGCACCAGTTGTTCCCTTAATTGTTCCACAATGTTTTTCAAATGATCTACATCGTGATAAGTCTCTCCTTCCCGATCTAAAGGTAGCATGGTACTTTTACTTATAGGAGCTGTAACTGCTCCTCCTGTGGGCGTTCCTTTAACCTGGTGAAGGGGTGGAACGCCCTTTTTATAGGCAATAGCTCCTATGGTTATCACTTCCCTTTTTATTACAATAAAGTACATTTATAACTATATACTAACATTCAAAAAGTTAGCGATTGATAAAATTTGAATAGTAAAAAAAAACATCCTCAAAAGAGGATGATTACTTTTAGTGTTTATCCACCAACACCGTGCTCATATTGTATAACGGTTCCTTTAGGAATTGCTGTTTGTCCACTCGCGACGCTGCTACACAGTCCCAAAACTAGAGCTATTGATAGCAAAATCGACCTCTTCATTTCGTATCCCCTCCATGATTCGCTTGTACTCCCTTTGTTGTTGATCTGTTGCATGTGATCGGAAAGTTTCAAATAGTGTAACGCAACGAATGAAATTACTGTCATTCTTCATGATAGCCGATAAAACCAGACAACGTAAAGTATCCTCCATTCCGCTTACGTACTGGTCATTGTGAAGTCGATACATAGCTAGCTCATATCGAAAACGAAAATAACGATCCGTCTGGATGGGATCATTGTAATCATTAAAATCATTAATCTGATTTGAAAATTGTTTGAGAATCTCATCCACTTTAAATCTATGCTTATTGGCTGATTCCATAATGCCTATTAGGCCAGAAAGGAGTTCGTTGGGGTGATCGATAAGGAAACGAGTGTATATAGGCAGAACATCGATGTCACCCAGAAGGACCTCTAACGTATATCGATTAGCCGTTGCCCACAGTCGAAACTTTTCTACCTCTATCCGTCCAGTTTCATCCAATAGTTCAAACCCACTCAGATCAGCATAACCAGAGATATACTCCTTCGCTTCTTCATACAATCCTTGTTTTTCCAGGGCAGCACTCTTCAAAAGGAATCCCTGACCGTAGTATACAACTAAATGCCGTTCTGTCTTCAGCGGAAGGGTTTTTCTGTTGATTTTTCGCCCACGCAACTCATTCTGATAAACAGCAGTTGCCAACTCTCTTAGCTCATCTGCATAGCGCTCTACCTCTTTCCATTTGTGAAGCGAAAAGCATACATTGGCAAGCTGTAATAGGGCATCCAATTGATAGTTTTCAGGCAGTCTCTTTCGATATGGGTCAAATTGTATAACTGCCCTCCAATTTTTCTCGGAATCGGTGCCTTGTAGAACTCGAAATAATCGATACTGTGCGATGACAAAACGTTCATTGTGGCTGTCTTTATCCGTATCAATGACGAACTGATAAAAAAGAACCGACTCCTTACGTTTCCCTTTGGTAAAAAGTTGCTCAGCTACCTGAAAAAGAATGGATGTGTTTTTCTGATAGTCCAGTAGCTTGGAAACAATCGAATCAATGCAATCCCGCCGACCAATTTCCGCGCATCGAACCAGGAATGGGATAACCCTGGAGCGCGAAACTCTTCCTTCTACAAAACACTCTGCCTCGTACAATTCGTACAGCCAGCCTTGAGCTTGCTCAAACACATGAGCGAATGCATCCAAGTGCCCAATCGTCATTGCCCGTGGTGGAATTCGATTTACGAGGTCGCTCAATACTCCCTGATTAATACCTGTTATCTCGCTAAGTCTAGTCAGTGTGTAACCACGTTCTTTTAAATGATATTCAATCTCTGATCGTAATGATCGTTGAACTGTCTTGCCTTCCCCCATATTACATCTATTCCTCCTTAACACAAGTAACACCAGACTTCCTATATTTTACAGAAGGTGCAATCTCATGTAAATATTTTACAAAAAATATCACCCTTCAATATTTGTTCATTTAGATTACACCTTCATCCTGAATATAGTTGGCCTCGACCAAACACTCTAAATAACATACCGTGTAGACATTTTCTCCGATCCGCAGCTGTTGCTGGACGTAATCGGAGCTGCCGCTCATCTGCTCGGCCAGTTCCTGTTCCCAATTCACGATCAAGCCCTCCTGAAAAGGAATACGAGTAGTGTTCAACAAGCGCCCAAATATATGCAGGGCAACCATTGCAAAAGGGCGGAATCGGAGTATAATAAAACATATATTTCGCTAGGTAAACATTTTTGGTGGAGGCAAATTTCTATATTTTTTTGACCAAGAGTTGCCTTGGGGCAAAAAAGGTGACTTGATCCACAAATTGAGGTGAAGGGTTATGCTATCCAGATCAAACTCAGGCGAAGCTGCCCAAAATCAGCAAGCATGGAGAAAAGAGGCGGATGGGCCATCGTTGCCGGAAGTCCACCGCTCTATGAAAGTTCCGACCAAAGGCTCGTGGGTTCGCAAGTTTCTAGCTTTCGCTGGCCCCGGCTATCTCGTGGCGGTCGGCTATATGGACCCGGGCAACTGGGCGACGGATATTGCGGGCGGCTCCCTTTTCGGCTACTCCTTGCTCTCCGTTATTTTGCTATCGAACCTGATGGCGATCTTGCTGCAAGCGCTGGCTGGAAAGCTGGGGATTGTGACAGGAAGAGACTTGGCGCAGGCATGCCGGGATCACTACAGCAAGCCGGTAGCCATGGGACTGTGGGTACTGTGCGAGCTTGCCATCGCGGCGTGCGACCTGGCAGAAGTCATCGGGGCGGCAATCGCCCTGAATTTGCTTTTCGGAATACCGCTCGTGTACGGTGTGTTGATTACCGCGCTTGATGTCATGATCGTCCTGTTTTTGCAAAACAAAGGATTCCGCTATATTGAAGCGCTCGTGATTGCCCTGATTGCGACGATCGGTGCTTGCTTCGCATTCGAGATGTTTTGGTCGCAGCCGGACATCGCCGGGATTCTCGGCGGCTTCATCCCCAGCACAGAGATTGTGAAAAATCCGGAGATGCTCTACATTGCGATCGGGATTTTGGGGGCGACGGTCATGCCGCACAACTTGTACTTGCACTCGTCCATCGTGCAAACGAGACAGTACGACCAGACGACGTTGGGGAAAAAGGAAGCGATCAAATACGCAACGCTCGATTCGACGATTGCCCTGGTGTTCGCCATGGCGATCAATGCAGCGATCCTGATCTTGTCCTCCGCGACATTTCACCAGGCGGGGATGACAGATGTGGCCGACATTGCAGACGCTTATCACCTGCTGGCTCCCCTGCTCGGCACGACGCTTGGCAGCATTTTGTTCGGGGTCGCTCTGTTGGCGGCGGGGATGAACTCGACATTGACGGGAACGCTCGCAGGCCAGATAGTCATGGAAGGCTTTTTGAACTTGCGAATCACCCCATGGCTGCGCCGGTTGATTACCCGCCTGATTGCCATCGTGCCAGCCGTCATCGTCACCGCGCTGTACGGCGAGAGCGGGGCTACCGACTTGCTGATTTTGAGCCAGGTCATTTTGTCCCTCCAACTGTCCTTTGCTGTCGTGCCGCTCGTTAAATTCACCAGCGACAAGGCCAAAATGGGCGAGTTTGCCAACGCCGGGTGGCTGAAATGGCTGGCCTGGATCGTGGCGACGATCATTATGGGGCTGAATCTGTATTTGCTCGTGCAAACATTTATCGGATAAAAGCGAGAAAATCCTCTCTGTATACAGGGAGGATTTTCCTTAATTATGAAACCTTTTCCGAGCTGAAACGTATGAAAAATAGATGCAATCTTGGAAAGGAGTGACAAGCGTGGGCGTACTTGAAACCGTCTACATGGTCTGCCTTGTGAGTGGCATTATTTATACCGTCCTATCGCTTTTATTCGGCGATGCGGTCTCGGATTGGCTCGATCATTTTCATTTGCCGCTGTTTCAGCCAATCACTTTTGTCAGCGGCCTCACCGCTTTTGGCGGCGCCGGGTATATTTTGTCCCGTTTTACCAGTTTGTCTGACCTCGTCGTGTTTGTGTTGTCCGCGGTCATCGGTGCGGGTTTGGCAGTCTTCGCGTACTTTCTCTGGGTAAAGCCGATGAGCCAGGCAGAGAACTCAACAGGCTATTCCATGACCCAACTGGGCGGAAAGCTGGGCGAGGTGGGCACGACGATTCCGGCAGAGGGCTTGGGCGAAGTGCTGTTGCCCATGCTCAGCGGGACGACCTACCATATGGCTGCCAGTCTGGAGCGGGTAAGCATCCCGCAAGGAACGCGCGTCGTAGTGGTAGAAGTGCGCGACCATGTCTTGTACGTTATTCCTTTCCAGCCTGAATCATAGAAAAAGGAGCTGAGAGTGCATGTTTGAACCGGACATTTTAGTAACGGTCGGTATCGTAGTCGCAGTCTTTCTCGTTTTGGGGATCGCATTTTGGGCAAGGTACAAAACCGTTGGTGCCGATGAAGCGATGATCGTGACAGGGAGTTATTTGGGCACGAAAAATGTGCTGAGCGACGAGTCTGGCCGCAAAATGAAAATCGTCCGCGGCGGCGGTGCGTTCATCCTCCCGATTTTTCAACAAGCAAATTTTCTGAGTCTTCTGTCCCACAAGCTCGACGTGTCCACGCCAGAAGTATATACAGAGCAAGGTGTACCTGTCATGGCGGACGGTGTGGCGATTATCAAGGTCGGCGGTTCGATCGAGGATATTGCCACCGCTGCCGAGCAGTTCATGGGCAAAAAAGATGAGGCTCTGCGTGCCGAGGCGCAGGAAGTGCTCGAAGGCTACTTGCGGGCGATTCTCGGCAGCATGACGGTGGAGGAAATTTACAAAAACCGCGAGCGCTTTGCCCAGGAAGTTCAATCGGTCGCGACCAAAGATTTGAAAAAAATGGGGCTGTCCGTGGTCAGCTTCACGATCAAGGATGTGCGCGACAAAAACGGTTATTTGGCAGCGCTGGGGATTCCGCAGATCGCGGCAGTCAAGCGCGATGCGACGATCTCGCAAGCCGACGCAGACAAGGAAGCGCGGATCAGACAGGCCCAGGCCGAAGAAGAGGCGCGCAAAGCCGAGCTGCTGAAAGAAACGAACATCGCGGAAGCGGAGAAAGATAAAGAGCTGAAGGTAGCTGCCTTCAAACAGGAGCAGGACCGGGCGAAAGCAAGCGCGGACCAAGCCTACAAGCTGCAAGAAGCTGTCGCCAAGCAGCAAGTTACGGAAGAAGAAATGAAAATCGATCTGGTGCGCAAGCAAAAAGAGATCGAGCTGGAAGAAAAAGAAATTTTGCGCCGCGAGAAGCAATATGACGCGGAAGTGAAGAAAAAAGCCGATGCGGATCGCTACTCCGTGGAGCAAGCGGCGGAAGCGGAAAAGGCGAAAAAACTGCGCGAAGCAGATGCGCTCAAATACCGGATCGAGGCAGAGGCGAAAGCGATGGCGGAGCAGAAGCGACTGGAAGGTCTGGCGATTGCCGAAGCCGAGAAGGCGAAAGGAAGCGCAGAGGCAGAAGTAACGCGCCTCAAGCTGGAAGCCGAAGCGGAAGGGAAGGAAAAGCTCGCGGAAGCGTTCGAGAAGTTCGGTCATGCCGCCATCTTGGACATCATCGCCAAAATGCTGCCTGAACTGGCCGAAAAAATTGCCGAGCCGATGAGGGCGATCGACAAAGTAACGATTGTGGATGCGGGCGGCGGTCAGGGAGACGGCGTCAACCGACTGAGCGGCAATGTCACGAAGCTGATGGCCCAACTGCCAGAGATGCTCAAAGACGTATCCGGGCTTGATATGAACAAAATGATTTCCGATTTCATGCAAAAGGGCAGTGCGGCGCAGTCTGTTCCAACGGCGAACCAAAGCCAGCCTGCTGCTCCGTCTATCTCCCACTTGCTCGCGGGCAATCCCGCAGATGACAAGGCACGACCAGCAAACAAAACGGATCACAAAGCATAATGCGAAGGTGACAAAACACAAATCCCCCTTCAGCCACAAGGGGGATTTGTGCTGTTTAATCCGCTCGGTCTACTTGCTTGAGTCTACCGGAGTGCTTCATCAGCTCACTGACGGTAACGAAGCTGTAGCCGCGTTTTTTCAGCTCGGGCAAAATTTGTTCCAGCGCCTGCACCGTCTGTTTCCGGTTTCCGCCGTAGTCATGGAACAGGACAATATCGCCGTTGCGGGCGTTGTTCAGCACCTTGTCGACGATCTTTTTGACGCCGGGGTCTGCCCAATCGCGCGTATCCTGGTGCCACGACCACATGATGACCAAAAAGCCGGACTGCTTCGCCGTATGCACGATGGACTCGCTGTAGTATCCCCCAGGCGGACGGAACAGCGCAGGCCGTATTCCTGTTGCCGAATGAATCGCTTCCTGAGTCTTTTCGACTTCCTCTCGCAACTGCTCCGGGGAAAGGCGGCGAATATCGGGGTGGCTGTAGGTATGGTTGGCAATCTCGTGCTGATCCTGAGCCAGCGAGCGAACGACTTCCGGGTACTGGCTTACACGTGAGCCAACCACGAAAAAGGTAGACTTGGCCTCGTACTTTTTCAGCAGGGCGGCAATTTGCGGGGTGTAGCCCGGGTCCGGCCCGTCGTCAAAAGTGAGGGCAATGATCTTGCTTTTCGTGGGAACTTCCCAGACGATCTCCCCGCGCGTCTCGTAGTATTCGCGATTTTTTTCGCGAATCGCGGACACCGTTTGGCTGTAGGAGAGAAGCAGGAACACGGCACAGGTGAGGAGGAGCAAGCGTACATGTTTTTTCATAACACACCTCATTGTGGAATCTCTCACCCGTTACTATGCGTCAACTTGTCCAAATTATTCTGTTGTGTACTTGTGGAAAAGACACTTGTACTTTTTGGGTGGATACATTAAGCTAGTAACATAATTCATGTAAAGAAAAAGACCGGACAAGAGCGGATAGATGGAGGAGTAAAGAATGAAGGTAGCAAAATTTGGTGGCACTTCCCTGGCGAATGCCGAGCAAATAAAAAAAGTGTGCAGCATCGTTTTGGCGGATCGGGACAGACGTCTCGTCGTCGTTTCAGCCCCTGGCAAAAGACATAAGGAAGATACAAAAGTAACAGACCTCTTGATCGGCTACGCGAACCGTTTTTTGCAGGAGCAGCAGGCGGAGGAAGAAAAGCAGGCTGTTTTTGCGCGTTACGAGGAGATCATCGCTGAGCTGGGGCTGGGAGAAGCTGTCGCAGAGCAAATCAAAAGCGAGCTGGATGACGTGCTGAGCAATCGGCAAGGCTTGTCAGCGGAGCGCTTCATGGATGCTGCCAAAGCAGCGGGAGAGGATACGTGCGCCAAAATCGTGGCCCACTACTTGCGAAGCTTGGGCGAGGAAGCGAGCTACGTCAATCCGCAGGACGCGGGGATGCTCGTATCCGACGAAGCGGGCAACGCCCACGTTTTGCCGGAAGCTTACGCGAAGCTCGCTTCTTTGCGGGAACGTAGCGGAATTACTGTCTTTCCCGGCTTTTTCGGGTATGCGAAAAGCGGTGAGTTGGTGACGTTCTCGCGTGGCGGCTCGGACATTACCGGCTCGATTTTGGCGGCAGCGGTGACTGCGGAAGTGTACGAAAACTTTACCGATGTCGACTCGGTGTACGTCGTGAATCCGAACTTGATTGCCAACCCGAAGGAAGTGAAGGAAATCACGTACCGCGAGATGCGGGAGCTGTCTTATTCGGGATTCAGCGTGTTTCATGAGGAAGCGCTAATTCCGGCTTACGAGGCTGACATTCCGGTGTGCATCAAAAATACGAACAATCCGTCTGCGCCAGGCACCATGATCGTTGCCGAGCGTCCGTTTGCGACAAACAGGGTGTCGGGAATCGCCAGCGACAGCGGCTTTTGCAGCATTTACGTCAGCAAGTATTTGATGAACAAAGAAATCGGCTTTGGCCGCAAGCTGTTGCAAATTTTTGAGGAGGAAGGGATTTCGTACGAGCACACTCCTTCCGGGATCGACAATATTTCGGTCATTTTGCGCGAGAAAGACCTGACAGAAGAGAAGGAAAAGCGGATCATCGAGCGCATGTTTCGCGAGCTGGGAGCGGACGACGTCGCGGTGCAGCACAGTCTCGCACTCGTCATGATCGTCGGGGAAGGAATGCGCCAATCGGTGGGCACCACAGCCAGAGCGACTACTGCTTTGGCTGCGGCGAAGGTGAATCTGGAGATGATCAATCAAGGCTCTTCTGAAGTCAGCATGATGTTCGGGGTGAAAGCGGCAGAAGCCGACCGCGCCGTAATCGCCTTGTATCAGGAGTTTTTTGGAGACGAAGGGGAGACAGCAGCAGAACTGTTGGCTGCTTCGTCCGCCGCTTCTGTCACGGTGTAATCGCGCAACAGAAATGCCCCGTTCTTCCATTGATAGACGCGCCACTCCGGTGTCTCAGACGCCAAGCTGACGATCCAGTAGGAAAGCGTAGGGTAGTGCCAGCCCAAAACGTCTTGTCTGGACGGGATGGGAGCGGTATGCGGGTGCGTGTGCAGGACGCCCAGCCATTGCAGCTGGCGCTTGCGAATGGAGTGAAGCGCCTGGAGAAAGGCAGGGCCGTCCCAGGAAAAGTTGCCTGTGTCCGAAGAGATCGGCATGGCAACCGCATCGGTAATCGTCGCGTCTCTGCCCGCAAGCAGAGCGGAAAACTCATAAGGAACCGCCTCCTGAGCGTCACGCAGGAGGCGGTTCGCTACTTTTCGGCCCATGTATAATTTGTTATCCTTAAACGCAAAGGGGTCACCCAACCAGTCAGTTGTTTTCATGCGAAGGGACTCCTCCTGTTTGATTTCGCTTGATTTTGTTAGGGGTGTTTGCCATGAGTACGATACATGTGGGTGTCTGTGGCTGGGGCGATCATGACACGCTGTACGGACAAGGGGTGCGCAGCGGCGATAAATTGGCGGTGTACGCCAGCCATTTTCCGATTGTGGAAGTAGACAGCTCTTTTTACGCCATTTTACCACAGCGAAACTACGAGTCGTGGGTCCGGGACACTCCGGACCGTTTTGGATTTATCGTGAAGCCGCACCAGGCGATGACGGGCCATCAGCGGGGAGATGCGCCTGTGAACCGGCGCGAGCTGTTTCAACAGTTTGAGGAGAGCATCCAGCCGCTTGTCGAGGCCGGGAAGCTGAAGTCGCTTCTGTTTCAATTCCCGCCCTGGTTTGACTGCACCAGGGAACATGTTCATTATGTCCAAGCTTGCCGGCAAGCGATGAAGGCGTATCCGTTTGCGGTGGAGTTTCGCCATCAGAGCTGGTTCGAAGCGCGGTTTAGAGAGCGCACGCTGGACTTTTTACATAAAATCGAAGCCGTGCACGTCTTGTGCGATGAACCACAGGCGGGGCAAGGATCGGTTCCGATTGTGCCCGCCGTCACGCATTCTTCGCTGGCTCTCGTCCGGTTTCACGGGCGCAACAAATCGGGGTGGCGCGATCCGGGAGAAGGTCAAAAATGGCGCGATGTGCGCTACTTGTACCGCTACAGCGAGGAAGAACTGGCAGAGTGGCTTGTCCACATCCGGCAGATTGAGCAGGAAGCGGATGAAGTTTGCATTTTGTTCAACAATAACTCTGGAGGCGATGCGGCAGCGAACGCCAAGCAGTTTTCAGACATGCTGGGACTTGATCCGAGCGGTTTGAATCCCAGACAGATGGAGTTGTTTTAACAAGGAAGAAAGAAGGGGAGACATGCTTGTAGCCATCGCTGTTTTGTTTTTGGTGATCGGGGTGGTCGCCGGAGTCATTGGCAGTATCGCCGGGCTTGGCGGCGGCATCTTTTTTGTTCCGGCGTTGCTGTTTTTCGCCAACTGGTATGAGCCGAACTCCATGTCTCCGCAAGTAGCGGCAGCGACCTCGCTGCTTGTGATTGCGGTGACGGCGCTGTCCTCGTCCATATCGTATATCAAGCAAAAAAAAGTCGATATGCAAAGCGCCCTGCTTTTTTTTATTGGCAGCGCGCCTGGTGCTATCGTGGGTGTCTACCTTAATACATTACTAGCAACAGAAGATTTTACACTGCTTTTTGGCTTGTTTCAGTTGTGCATGTTCGTCATCCTGATGGTCAAGGACAAACTCCGGCCGCGCCAGATCAACTGGGAAATCAAGCGGCAGTTTGTCGACAACGAGGGCAATGAATACGAGTATGGATATAGCAGGGTGAGTGTCATTACGATCGCTTTTTTTGTCGGGATCACGTCTTCTTTGTTTGGCGTGGGTGGCGGAGTGTTGATGGTTCCGGCGATGATGCTGTTGTTCCGGTTTCCTCCGCACATTGCCACGGCGACCTCCATGCTGGTCATTTTTTTCTCGGCGGTGATCGGCTCGGTCACAAACATTTTTCACGATCATGTGAACTGGCTGTATGCGGCGATGCTGGCACCTGGCGCATGGGCGGGCGGCAAGCTGGGCGCTGTCATAGCCAGCAAGCTGAAAGGACGCACGATTGTGCTGTTCTTGCGCATCCTGATTTTGGCGATAGCTGTACAAATGATCATAAAAGCGATCATCGGTTGACCTTAGAGACAAAAGGGAGGGGAAAGTCGTGGCGGACACCTGGACCTTGCACTTGCTGCACACGAATGACCTGCATAGTCATTTCGAAAAAATGCCGCAGATTGCGACTTGCCTGAAAACAAGCCGCCAGCTGTGGGAGGCCCAACAGGAACATGTGCTGACAGTCGATATCGGGGATCATATGGATCGCATGGATGTCCGCTCGGAGGCAAGCTTCGGAAAAGCGAATGTCCAAGTCATGAACAGATGCGGCTACCAGTATGCGACGATCGGCAACAACGAGGGCATCACGCTGCCAAAAGAGAAGCTCGACGAGATGTACGAGCAAGCGGACTTCACGGTCATCGTCGGCAACTTGCTGGATAAGGCTACCTCGGCACCTCCACAGTGGGCTGTCCCCTATGCTATCCATACGCTTGGAGAGCTGCGGGTCGCTTTGCTTGGCATGACGATTCCTTTTTCTACTTATCAGAGCCTGGGCTGGGAAATTCTCGATCCGCTTCCGCTTATTCGTGAGCAGGTTGCTGCCTTGCGCTCTTCGGCGGATATTTTCATTTTGCTGTCTCATCTCGGTTATCAGACGGACTGCCGGATCGCCGCGGAAGTCGAAGGGCTGGACGTGATTTTGGGCGGTCATACGCACCATACGCTTCCGCACGGGGAACGGGTCGGAAACACGTTGATTGCCCAGACCGGGCGTTTTGGCGAGCACGTAGGCCACATCCGGCTTGTGTGGGATCGCGACGGCAAACAGATTGCGGATGTCTCGGCAGAGTTGTTTGACACCGCCAGCTACGCGCCGGATGAGGCGCTGCGCGATTTTTTGCAAAAGGAAAAGGCAGCGGCAGATGCCAGTCTGTTTCAGCCGATTGCTGAGCTGGAGCAGGATTTGCACGTCAACTGGACGGAGGAGACGCCGTTTGGCTCGTTTTTGGCGGCGAGCATTCGCAGATGGACCAAAGCAGAAGTGGGGATCGCCAACGGAGGACTGTTGCTGTCCGACTTGCATCAGGGCCGTCTGACGTTTGCCCAGCTTTTGGAAAGCGTGCCGCACCCGATCAACGCCTGCGCTGTCACGTTGACGGGGGAGCAGCTCGCCAGTGTGCTGGAGCAGGCGATCCAGCCGCAAATCGTGCATCGCGAGCTGCGCGGCTGCGGTTTTCGCGGCCAAATCGAAGGCTGGATGGCAGTGGACGGGCTGCGGATTCGTTATGAAGAGTCGGGGCAGCCGCACATCCTCGCGATCGAAGTCAACGGGCAACCGCTGATTCGCGAACGGGAGTATCGTGTCGGGACGGTTGACATGTTCATGTACAACCGCCTGTTTCCCGACTTGCTGCAAGGGCGGGAGATTGAATTTTTCCACCCGGAAATGCTTCGCGAAGTGATTGCCAGTACGATCACAGACCGAACTTTGGTGCAAAGCGCTTTTTTGCCGAGATGGGAAAAGGTGTCCCCTGAAAGTTCTGGGCATGCTATCGAATGAAGCAGGGGGGATGAGCCATGAGATTTATCGACGAAGTATACGAACTGTACAAAGGTCATTTCAACGGTGACGAAGAGGACATTACGGCCGTGGTGGTTGGCGTTTTGCACGAGCAGGACCGCGACGCCCTGCTCGGACTGGCGGAAGAAATGGACGAGGAAGAGCTGTTTCACATGATGGCTACTTATATGATTGAAGTGATGAAGCGCAAGGTCGCAATGGAAGACGAGCAGTTCCCGGCTGTGAACTTGCACTGATTCACACACTTTTCGCTCCTGTGTCATAGGATGGTAACGCAAAAGGCAGGAGAGAAAAGGAGGGAGCAGGATGGTCGAGGTATTGCCTATCCACTTTCCGGAAGGGACGGCGATTGCCGTCACGGTACGGCTTCCCAAGACGACATTGCTTGCGGTGACGACAGACAAAGGGTACATCATGTGCGGAGCATTGGACGTGGGTCTGTTGAATGAGCGGCTGGCGAGCCGGGAGATTTTGGCTGGCAGGGCTGTCGGCGTGAAAACGATTGAGGAGCTGCTGAATGCACCGCTGGAATCGGTGACGACAACAGCGGAGGCGCAAGGCATCACAGCGGGGATGATCGGACGGGAAGCGGTCGTCAAAATGCTGTAGCGATGATGAATTAACGGTTCAGAAATGGACAACGGAACGCCTTTGTCGATGAGACGAAGGTGTTTTTTGTTTTTAGACTGACCCCAATAAATGAAACAGCGGCGACCTAAGACCGGAAAAGAAAGCTTAGACTCGCCGCTGCTTTATTGAACTATCGCTCTCGTTAGATTAATCAACCATCGGTGCCTCGTAATTTTTTAACGGCATTCCTACGTATTCTCGGAAGGAGCGGACCCGATCCTTCTCAAACTCGAAGACGACCGAAAGCTCATTTTGGAAAGGCCTGCCGTACAGCAATCCTTCCGAGCGAAATACGACCATCCCGTAGCTCTCATTCTCTAGCTCGATCAGCGGTGTGAGGCTCATCTGAAATACCGAGCGCTCAAACCTGATTAATTCCTCGAACCGCTCTTGGCCTTGCTGCTTCTGATTCCAGCCTTCCAGCGGCAGCGGAACGAAGAAATGAAAATCATCCGTAACCTTTTTCAGGAAATCGCTTGTATTCCCTGTTTCGAAAGCACGCCTAAAAGCAGCAAATACTTCATGGATTTTCGTCATAACAAGCCTCCTCATTTCATTGTGTGATCCATCGCTTTATGCATCTAGATGCAGGGCTTCATTTTATAAGCTTAAGCTGGCTTGAAACTGTACCAAGGTGAATCCCTTCGTGGACCAGAGCAAAGTTGAACAGCTCGCCTGCGGTATCGAATTGGAATGGCCCCATGACATACGGCGATTTCAATGGTGCATCGAGCAGCTCAGGCGTCAGCTCGGATAGCCGGGAAAGCTGCATCGTCAGCAATTGAAGCAATTCTTCCTTGCTCGGGGGAGCTATCGTCCATGAAGCTGGCTTCGTACCGGACGTAAACAGCGCTTCATACTGATCCGGAATCAAGGATGGAGAATCGAAACAGAGCGTGGAGTACCGATCCATCCAAAAGATGATGTGACCGACATTCCAGCGGATTGTGTTGTGGAAGCCCATCGGTTGTATGTCGAACTGCTCCTCGGAAATGGCTTGAACCTGACCAATGACAACCTGACGAAGTACGTTAGCAGTGTGGATAATGGTTTGACTCATAAGATCATGCCTCCTTTTTTGTTGCTGCTCTCTTAATGCAAGTGTAGCTCTCCCCTGAATACGCAACAATCACACGATTCCGATGCAATTGATCGGTCTCACTAATCGATCGATTACCGATTCGTGCAAATCATCCATATAGTGGGTATACTGTAAAGGAGTCATTCGCTTCTAAGACGTGCAAAAAATGGAAAAGGGGCATGACGGTATGGAACTTAGACAACTCCAGTATTTTGCTGCCATCTGCAAGGAGATGCACTTCTCCAAAGCGGCAGAAAATCTCTGTACGACTCAGTCGAACCTCAGTCAACAAATTAAGTTTTTGGAAAATGAACTGGGACTTCCGCTATTTGATCGCATTGGGAGACGGATTGCTTTAACTGATGCGGGGCAAATCCTTTTGGAGCAGAGCAAGATCATCTTCGAACGCATTGACTACATTCAGGGGGCCATTGCGGACTTAAAGAAGGTAGATGGTGGCAAGCTGGATATCGGGATTCTTCCTGGTGACGGAGACCTTTTGTTTGACGCCCTTCTTATCGACTTTCATCGCTCGTACCCGAAGTTGTCGATTAAAGTCACGGAGTCGACAGATGTGTACGAACAGGTTGTCGACGGTATCCGGGATCTTGGCGTTACCACAACTCCTGACAAACCTGATGATCGTATCACCGTTATACCGCTGTTCCATGAGGAGTTCGTCTTGGCACTACGCTCGGATCACCCCGCTGCGAAAGCGAAAGCCATTCCCTTCGAGCAATTGCAGAATATGAAGCTGGTCATGTTCGGTTCGGAACATCAAATTTCAAAGGTCATTAATGCCTGCTGCCAGCAAAAGGGGATCAAGATCGATAGCCCGATTGTAACTTCCACCCTTTCGACATTGCTATCCTTGGTCGAGCAAGGCGTAGGAGCTTGCATTCTTCCCCGCTTGTTAGTGGACAATCTCAATCGCGATACGATCACCGCCGTCACCCTTTTGAATCCTACGCCAAGCCAGGATATTTGTATCATCTACCATGCGGACAGGTTTATGGGGAAAGCGGCCAAATTGTTCATCGAGGTACTGGAGTCTTATATTCAGAGAGTCATGGAAAACAGCAACCGATCGTTAGGCTGAACGTAGTTGACAGCATTAGATTCCTAAAAAGCGTTTCTATACAAAATAAATGCCCAATCCAACACATAAAGCCTCAAACATATTAGATGTACACAATATGTTTGAGGCTTTCATTTATATAGTTTTCTTAAATTAGGTGTTGATCATTTTCAGTTGAAAACTTTATTTTCTCAGAACAACTGGCATCTTGCGGGAAGTTTGGAAAGTCCGTCTCCGGCCAGTAAAAAAGGAAAACCGCGACAAAAGCAGATGGCTTATGGAAGCGAAATCAAGTTGCTGCTTAAAGGCGTGTTTTCCTTTTTTTGCTCCGACTGGGTAGGAGTCCGAAAGCTCTGCCGCTAGTTTCTCCTGTTTCCTTGGTCAACGTTAGGCTTTGGTCGGATTGGGATTTTTGAGGGATGATCTGGGGGAAATCCAGTGCGGCTAATGAACGATCTTTTGCATGGATGAGGTGCATTCAGCAATTGACTTCATGAAAAAACTTCATCATGTTTTCATGTCTTTTTGTTACTTACGTCCAACTCACCAGCCCTTGCCTCGCCCCGCCTAAAGTACCGATGAAGCGGACTACAAAGGGTCAGCCCAAGCAAGCTTCCTGCATTCAATCTTTCTTCGCCGCAGCAAAAGTACCTACCGATGACGCGTTCTACAAAGCGTCACCCAAACAAGCTTCCTGCATTCAATCTTTCCCTGCCACAGCAAAAAGTACCTACCGATAACGCAATCTCCCAAGCGTCACCCCAAGCAAGCTTTCTGTCATTCCGCATTTTCCTCAAAATTCCCCCCGGAAGTACCGATAACCTAAAAACATACCGCAGCTTCTTCCAAGCTATTTCACCTGTGTCTCCCGTCCATATGTCTAATTGAAAGACTTGAAAATTTTTCATGTAGAATTACGTCGAATCACGCTATAATAGGGATACTCTGATGAAAGGCGAAGGTTGGAAATGAGACTGAAATCCATTCAAAAATGCCAGCCGGGCGACAAGCTTGCCCGTTCCATCTATGCAGAAAACGGAACGGTACTCGTTGGGGCGGGAGTTGAACTGACCCAGCGAATGATCGGACGCCTCATGAGCAAGAACATCAACAGCCTGTACATACAAGATGAACGCACGGACGATATCATGGTGGATACAGTCATTTCCGAGGGCACGCGCAGACAGGCGATGTCCATTATTCACGATACGTTTCGCAGTGTCCAGGAGGTACCGCAAAAATGGCAGCAGCTGTTCACGGACAAGAACCTGGGCCGTCAGCTCAGACAGGTCATGGCTGCGGTAGCCGACGAGCTGAAAGGCAGCAAATCGGCGATCAACCTGTTGGCGGATGCCTGCGCCTTCGATAATTATATTTTCAGCCATTCCTTTAACGTCGCCCTCTACAGTACGGCTCTGGCGATTAATACAGGCTGTACAGAGCGGGAGATTCTCGATGTGTCTATTGGCGGCATGCTTCACGATATCGGGAAAGTGCAAATTCCGGACACGATTTTGAAAAAGCCGGGCCGCCTGACGCCAGAAGAGTTTGAAGTGATGAAAAAACATACCGAAATCGGTTTTGAAATGCTGCGCAGGCAAGACGACATCCCGTTGCTTGCTGCCCACTGCGCTTTTCAGCACCACGAGCGCTGGGACGGGTCCGGATATCCGCGCCATCTGAAGCAAGATCAAATTCACCCGTTCGGTCGCCTGATGGCGGTAGCGGATGTATTCGACGCCTTGACTTCCGATCGCATCTATCGCCGGGGAATGCTGCCCCACGAAGCGATGGAAGTGCTCTATTCCGGCTCGGGAAGACTGTTTGACCAGTTTTATGTAGAAGCGCTGCGCGACACCATCGCTCTGTACCCGGTCGGGTTGAGCGTCACGCTCAATACAGGGGTGTCAGGCATCGTGATTGATTTCAACAAAGGCATGCCAAGCCGCCCGCTCATTCGCATTTTGGTCGATGAAGATGGGCAGGAGCTGGCACAGCCGTATGAGTGCGACTTGTCTAAAATACTTTCGCTGATGATCGTCGCCTGCGGTGATCTCGTCTAGCCTGTTCGTTTACAGCCACTCTTTTTTCTTGAACAGGATGAACATCGTCAGCCCGATGAGCGCCATGCACCCGAGCACGACGTAATAGCCGTAGGGCGAATGCAGCTCTGGCATGAAGTCGAAGTTCATGCCGTAAATGCCCGTCACGATCGTGAGCGGCATGAAAATGGTGGTCAAAGCCGTAAACACGCGCATGATGTCGTTTGCCCGTCCGGCGAGGGCCGCCTGATAAGCTTCGCGCAAGTTCCCGATGAGGTCGCGGAATGTCTCGAAGTTTTCCACGATTTTACTCGCGTCCTCCCAAATATCGCCAAAGAACTTCCGCAGCTTCGGACGAATCAGCGGGAGTTCTTTTTTGTGCAGAGCGTCAATCAAATCGCGCTGCGGCAACAGCATTTTTCGCGCGTACAAAATCTCGCTTCGCAGCCCGATGATCTGTTCCAGGTGCGATTTGCGCGTCTTCATCAATATTTCCTCTTCCAGCGCTTCAATCAAGTCCTCGATTTTTTCCGTCACATCAAAATAACGATCGACAATTTGGTCAATCAGGTGATACAAAAACGTGTCCGGGTGATTCACTTCTTTTTCCCTGATAATCGGAAGCATGGAGGCAAATTCGGGAGCTTCCTGCTTCGTTACCGTAATAATCGCATGACTGCCGAAAAAAATATTGATCTCGCGCAAAAAAATATCCTGGTTGTGAAAAGCAATGCCGTTTAGCACGAGAAAATAATGATCGTCGTAAATTTGCAGCTTGGGCCGCTGTTCTTCTTCGTCGATACAGTCCTCGATTGCCAGAGGGTGGAGATCGTACAGCGGCTGTAAAATATCCAGATCAAACGGAGAAGCGTCAATCCAAAAAAAGCCTTGTCCGGGTGCTTGGGTAGCGTCCTCTATGTCATCGATCTGCGTGATGATCCCGTTTTCGATCAGTCGTATCTTCATGTTCGCATCTCCTGCCAGTAGATTGAGAGGTCGGCGGCAGACGCGGCAAAATCCGTGTGAGAATCAGCTCATAAGCCGTGCGCAGCGCTTCGCGGCTGGGCGGAGCCTGTGCGACCCGCCGTTTTTCTGGCGTACTCACGCTTGCATCGCCTCCTGATTGGACTGTCATTCTCATACGTATGAAAACATGCTCGTCTGCTTGCCTAAACGGTCAACATTCTTGGAATAGTGTACCGCACTTTCCATAAATTCATCTAGCCATTTTGACCAGCCGATGCGCGCAACAAAAAGGCATGGCAGCACAGCTTTTTTTGCATACTACGCCTAAGGTTCAAAAAAGCAAAGGTGGATGGATATGGAAAAAAGAAAACGATTTGGCTGGGCAGTCATTTTGGCCTGTGTATTGATCGCGGGAGGAGGGGGGCCTGCTCTGGCAGAGGAAGTGCGCCAGCCTCAGCAGCAACCAGGCGTTTTTGAGGAAATCCAGATCAAAAGACAGGACGTGACCGGAGACGGAAAGCCGGATGTCGTGACGCTGCTCGGTCAACGCTTTGCTGCGGACAGCCCGTATTTTGAAAAGCTGAAGGTCATGGTCCAAGATCCGGTCGCGAAAAAGACGACCTTTTTCACGACGGCGTACGGCGGTTATCAGCCGGACATGGCCTTTTGCGATTTTATCGGAAACGGCACCAAACAAATTTTGGTGCAAGCGCCTACGGGCGGAAGCGGGGGAACGTCCGACTTTTATTTGTTCAGCAACAAGGACAACAAGCCTGTTGTGCTGCCCGTGCCGCAGCCTTTGACGATTTCCGGCTCGTATCAGGACAACTACAAGGTTCCGATTTTGATCAAAGAGACGAATCAGACCACGGTTCTCGATTTGTCCGATCGCAAAAAAATATACGAAGAAAACGGCGTTTACAAAAACGGCAAGCTGGTGACGCCCACAGACGTGATGCCGAACAGTTTCAGCGTGCTTGCGCCTGTCGACGAAAACCGCGATGGCGTCTGCGAGCTGAAAGGTGTGCAGCGGGTGAGCGGTGTCGCGAATGCTGACACGATTGCCTACGTCGAGTCGCTTTGGAAATGGGACAAGACGAGCTGGAAGCTGCAAAAAGCGGAAGTGAAGAAAGCAGAGATGTAAAAATGAGGGCGCCGACTTCCCGTTCGGAAGCGCGGTTGCCCTCTTTTCTTGCTCATTTGGTTTACACTCTAGATCAAACGGGTATATAATTGAAAGGATATGCCAATTGGAAATAATTCGTTTACTCTACCTAATATGGTAATTCCAGCCATTTTTTAATCGGTCAAAAGGAGTTCGGCGTATGAGTACATGTCCATTTTCCAGCCTGTTTGGATTAAAAGGAAAAGCCAAAAAGGAGTCGTTTTTCCAGGATCACAAGGAACAAGGGAAGGTAAAGCTTCAAGGACAAAACACCCTCTCCAGGCAACTGGCTCTGATTCATCTGACAGAGGAGGACTTGTCGATCGTCAAAGCGCTTCAACCGCTCATCATTCAAAATATTGACAAAATTGTAGATTTCTTTTATTCGAATATCGAAACTGAGCCATTGCTCATGGACATTGTGGACAAGAACAGCACGATTCAAAGACTGAAAGGGACACTGACCCGGCACATCACCGAAATGTTCAATGGCTGTATAGATGCTGCTTACATCGAGCAGCGCAGCAAGATTGCCATCATACATATGCGAATCGGACTGGAACCGAAATGGTACATGAGCGCGTTCCAAAATCTGCTCGTTTCGATTATGGACATCTTGAACAAGCATATTGCCGACAAGAACGAGCTGATGGTGGCCCTTACGGCGGTGACCAAAATTCTCAACATCGAGCAGCAAATTGTGCTGGAAGAGTACGAGAACGAGCATGAGCGTGTTCGGCGTGCCGAGCAGGACAAAAAAGATGAGCTGCGGATCATGCTGACCAATTCCGCCCATGAGCTGGCAGCGGTATCGGAAGAAAACAGCGCGTCCGTCGAGCAGTTGACGGAGCAGTCGCGTGAGATGCTGCGCTATGCCGAAAACGGCACCGGATTTTCCAGCAAGGCGCAGGAGCTGTCCCGGGAGGGCAAGGAAAAGCTGGAAAAGCAGCAAGAACAGATGGGATTGATTCAGCAAAGCGTGAGGCAAATCTCCGGGGAAATGAACACGCTGGAGGACAATGCCGAAAAAATTCGCGGGATCGTCGATGTGGTAACGGCGATAGCCGAGCAGACGAATCTGCTTGCCCTAAACGCTGCGATTGAGGCGGCGAGAGCGGGCGAACAGGGACGAGGCTTTGCGGTCGTGGCTGACGAGGTGCGCAAGCTGGCGGAGCAGACGAAGAAGTCTGTCTTCGGCGTGCGGGAGCTGATTGAGAAAACGAACCAGCAAACAACAGTGCTGTCTTCGGTCGTTCTGGAAATTCAAGGGCTTGTTCAGTCGAGCAGCAAAATGACGGATGAGACGAACGCGTTTTTCGAAGGAATTATCGGCGCTGTAGCAGACAGCAAGGAGCAAAGCACGCACATTCAAAAAGAACTGGAAAACTTCTTCAAAGTCATGGAAGACATGAACCAGGCAGTGGCGCAAGTAGCCAGCTCTGCTGATGAGCTGTCCGAGATTACGGAAAATTTGTAGACGCGAAAAACCAGTACGACCGCTCTTTTGGCGGTGTACTGGTTTTTTTGTAACTTTTCCAATCCTACGTGGGGGATTGGACGGCGCGGTACTGACGGGAGTTTTGCAGCGGGGGCGTATACACATTGAGCGAGAGGACAGGTCCGTCTGTGTTGTTGCGAATGGCGTGAATCTCGCCGGGAGCGACGTAATAGCAATCTCCTGCGCTGACATGGGTCGTTTGTGCCCGAAAAACTTCGTCTTCGCGGTCAGCCGGGAGGTAGACGACATTGGTGAGCGTGCCGGATATGACCCACTCCCAGCCAAACGAGTCGCCATGGTTGTGCGGGATGGACTCCTGCCTGGCAGGAAGATGGATGAGAACGACCTCTACGTGAGGCGTGAGATACAAAATTTTGCGGCCATATGGAAGCTGTTCCGGTTGGGGAACGAGTGACGCGATATCGTCTGGGCAGAGCGCGAGTGAAGCGACAGCCTGCCTCAATTCGGTAGGACTGGGGCAAACAAGGGAGCCAAAGGCACGTTCCAATCGTTCCAGATTCATGACAAACCTCCAGGGCAAAAAAGATCTTCCCCCTTACCATATGAAAGACAGATGCAGTCTGACGTAGGAGAAGCGCCATTTTTTTGCAAAGGTTTTCCCGTTTTTCATGACAAGATAGGAGCGTCTCGTTATGATGGGAGTACGGCATGAGTTGCCGCACATAGACGGTTAAGGAACGGCCCCCGTCGAAAGTGACAGAACAAAAACGAGTCATGATTTTACACACTTACACACGAGGAGGCATGCGCATGTCAACTGCCATAATCAGTGTACGCACCCCGTAGATGGGGGCGTCAGTCTGAACCGCCTGTGATCAACAGGAGGTTTGGTACACATGAACATGAAAAAGTATTTGTACGTCAATGCGCTGTCCTCGCTCGGATCGCGAATGGACTTGATCGCGTGCAGCGCCTTGATTTTTACGTTTGAACATAGCGCGTTTTGGCTGATGGCTTTTTTTGTCGCCAGACAGGTGGGCGGAATGCTGTTCAGCCCGTTTGCTGGCATATTGGCAGACCGGATGGACAGAAGACAGGCGATGATCGCAAGCGACATCGGAGCGGGGCTGGCTTTGCTGGCGATTTTGCTCATTCCGCATCCATACGTTGTCGTCGCGGCGGCTTTTCTCAAAGGGATGCTGTACACGCTGTTTGCGATCAGCTTCCAGGCGTCATTGCCGCAGATGTTTGGACCGGAAAAATTGGCTTGGGTGAACAGTCTCAAGGTGAGGCTGGAATCGTTTGTCGGCATTGTCGGCTTCCTTTTGGGCGGCTTGTTAACCGATCATGTCGGCTATGCACTCGTCATTGGAGCAGACGCTGCGAGCTTTTTGTTTTCGGCAGCAATTTTGACGCGGATGCGCTGGGAGAGCAGAGCTACGCCGGACAAGGCGGAAAAAGCCGAAGGGAAAGAAACGGCAAGCGGCGGGATGCGCGCAGCTTTCGTATATTTGCAAGGAGCGCCCGTGCTGCTCGCGGTCAGTCTGCTGGCTGCGCCGCTGGCGATCAGTACGGCCGCGCACAACTACGGCTTGCCGTTTTTGGCCGATGGGCTAAGCCGTGGCGATGCTACCCTGCACGGGCTGATGTGGTCCGCGATGAGCGCAGGCGGGCTGGTTGGCGCTTACTTCGCCGTCCGTTTTTCCGTTGATTTTTGGCGTGGCTTGCTTGGCGCATACGGGCTGATGGCGCTGCTGGTCGTGGCGGCGTTTGCTGCCGATTGGACGGCGGGGGTGCTGTTGTTGCTCGGATGCGCCGGGCTTTTGAGCGGGGCGGCACAGGTGTACGAGGGCACGCTTTTGCAGCTGGCCAAAAATGAAGTGCGCGGCAAGGTGCTCGGGGTGCAGGGCTTTCTCGGCCGCAGCGGCTTTTTTATCGGTTTTCTTGGCGCACCGCTGTTAACGGCGGCGTGCGGCTTGTTCGGATTGGTTGTCTGTGCACAGGTGCTGCTGATTTTTGCGCTCGTCGGACTGGGCGTGTACGTGCAGAAAAGCGGGGGTGTTGCCGACTCTCGTCGCTGATAGTCTTTTTTCCCTTCTCCTACCATAGGATGTACCAATTGGGAGGTGACGGGATTGGCCATATTTCGACCCCGTCGGCGTTGGAGGAACCCGCTTTCTCGAACGAAAGCGTTTTTGATTGCGCTGGTTATTTTTGTGGTTTTGTCGATTCAGTCACTCGTCTTTTTGCAGCAACGGCTGGAACCGACGCTCTTGATCCTAGCAACCCAAAAAGCAGAGCAATTGGCAAAAGAAGCGATTACGGACGCAGTCACCAAACGAATTTCCCAGCAGGGCGTCGATTTCAACCAGATCGTCAAGATCGAGAAGAACAACGAAGGGCAGATTCAGGCGTACCAGTTTAACTTTAGGGAATACGCGAGAATTGTCGGCGAGACAACTTCACGAGTGCAGAACAAGCTTCAGGAATTTGAGACGGAAAAAGTCGATCGCACCATTCCGCTTGGCTTGGCGACAGGAAATACGTTTTTGGCGCAGATGGGACCGAATTTGCCTGTCACTTTTGTACCGATCGGCTCTGTGAAAACAAAGCTGGAGACAGAGTTGAAGGAGGCGGGCATCAACATGGTGCTCGCAACCGTCTACATTTTCGTGGAGGTCGATTTGCAGATTGTCATCCCGTTTGCCACCGAGGAGCAGACGATCACCACGAAAATCCCGATCACGCATTCACTGATTATCGGGGATGTGCCGCAGTATTTGTACAACAATCCGGAGGGCAAGCCGGATGTGCCCCGGGCGCAAATGGAAGGGGCAGACGATGCGCCATAGCGGACTTGGCGAATGGCGGGAACAACAAAAAAGCGGCAGCAGCGGGCTGTCGCTTTTTTCGTTCCGTGAAAAGGTGTCGGGGAAATCTACGGCTCACCTCAGGTGACGGTCAGCTCAATCACGCCCTCCTGGCTGCTGAGCGTGCCGCCGATCATGCTCCATGAGGTGTTTTTCTCCTGGTCCTGTCCCTGGATGATGATGTTTTTATCGTCGATCGTCTGGGCGTCGTTCACGAGCTTTTGCGATTGGAAAAAGTCCTGATTCCCGTTTTCGTATCTAGTCGAACGTTCTTAATTTGGTATACTTGACCAAATAATCATTGGCAAAAGGGGGAGAGATCCGACAATGACCAGAGCGTCGATAAAAGGCATCATTTTCGATATGGACAATACGTTGCTGCAATCCAAAATCAACTTTTTGGAAATGAAGCAGGCCATTTTTACCTTATGGGCTGAGCACGGGCTGTGCGAGCCGACTTTTGACTGGCGCAGCCACACCGCTTCGCAATTGATCGAAATGGGCAGAAAGTCGGGCCGGATGACGAGTCAGCTTGAGCAAACGATGTGGGAAGCCGTGACCGCGATTGAAAAAGCAGGGATGCACGAGGCTGTCCTGGAAGACCACGTCAAGGAAGTGCTCGCCCACCTAAAGGAACGGTATCATTTGTTCATTTTGACCAACAATGCCTACGCAGCCGCCGAGGAAGCGCTGAATCATACGGGAATCGCCGATTGTTTCCAGGAGATTGTCGCGCGCGAGCAGATGACGACACTCAAACCGCATCCGTCCGGGATTCACTACATCCGCGCCCAATACCCCAACTGGTCTGCTACGGCGTGGACGATGGTCGGAGATTCCTGGATTGACGGAAAAGCGGCGCACGGCGGGGAAGTGGCGTTTATCGCGTATCAGGGAGAGCGGGCGGACATGGAGCGCAACGAAGTGTCGCCGCGAGCGTACATCACGGACTTGCGCGAGCTGCTGGACATTTTGTAGCCGCGCTCGCGGAGAGCAGGAAAAGGACACTTCCACCTAAAAAAGTGACAG
Source organism: Brevibacillus sp. (assembly GCF_003521185.1). Taxonomy (NCBI): domain Bacteria; kingdom Bacillati; phylum Bacillota; class Bacilli; order Caryophanales; family Paenibacillaceae; genus Brevibacillus; species Brevibacillus sp. Next base: position 70,742 of record NZ_DOTK01000045.1, on the reverse strand, counting down.
TTGACGAGAAATGTGTGCTATACTGTGCCTAACTGAATACCAGCCTTCAGGGTAGGGTGAAATTCCCGACCGGCGGTAATGACGAACGCACGTCTGAGCCCGCGACTCGCTATTGCTGTATGGATAGCGACTGACTTGGTGCAAATCCAAGGCCGACGGTAAAGTCCGGATGGGAGAAGGTGTCTTACAATAGCTTCGGCGGCTGTTTTTTCAAAAACAGAACTGTCACGAGGCTTTTTTCCCTACGCCCTGAGTATCGTTTGCTCGTGGGCGTTTTTTATTGGAAAACTGCATAGCGCAAAATCTTCAGGGCAGGGTGAAATTCCCGACCGGCGGTAATGACGTATGTACGTCTAAAGCCCGCGACTCGCTGATCGTTACGGTTTAGCGACTGATCTGGTGCAAATCCAGAGCCGACGGTAAAGTCCGGATGGAAGAAGAGCTGACCATGCTTTTTGGCATCCCTTTTGCAAAAAACGGATGCGATAAGGCTTCTTTCCTTATGCCCTGAGCCGCTAGTGGTTTCGAGGGCTTTTTGCATTGGCTGGAATCCGTGCATGAAAGAGGAGGTTTACATGGAGCAGGACATGCGGTTCATGGCACTGGCACTGGATTTGGCGCGCTCGGCAAACGGTCAGACGAGCCCCAATCCGCTCGTCGGTGCAGTCCTGGTAAACAACGGAGAGGTAGTAGGCATGGGAGCGCATTTGCGTGCAGGCGAACCTCATGCAGAAGTGCACGCTCTGCGGATGGCAGGGCAAAAAGCGGCTGGCGCTACGCTGTATGTCACATTGGAGCCGTGCAGTCATCACGGCAAAACGCCTCCGTGCGCCGAGGCGGTGATCGCGGCTGGCATCCGGCGTGCCGTGATCGCCACGCTGGACCCGAATCCGCTCGTCGCGGGAAAAGGCGCGGAGAAGCTGCGGGCAGCAGGCGTGGAAGTGGTTGTCGGCGTGCATGAAGCGGAAGCGAAAAAGCTGAATGAAGTCTTTTTCCACTTTATCAAGACGCGGCGTCCGTTTGTGACGATCAAAACAGCGAGCACGCTGGATGGCAAGATCGCTACCGAAAGCGGGCACAGCCGCTGGATAACGGGTGCGCGGGCGCGGGGGGAAGTGCACGAGCTGCGCAGACAGCACGACGCGATCCTGGTCGGAGTAGGCACGGTGCTTGCGGACGATCCGCTTTTGACGGCGAGACTGGACGGGCAAGCGCATGGGCGACAGCCTGTGCGTATCATCTGGGACAGTCAGCTGCGCACGCCGCTCGGGGCCAACGTGATTCAAAATACGGATGCGCCCACCTGGATTTTTACGACGAAAGCTGCGGCGCAAGCGAAGCAGGAGGCTTTTGCGGAAAAAGGTATCCGGCTGTTCGTGGCAGATGAGCAGATTAGGGTGGACGAGGTGCTGGACACGCTGGGCGAATGGGGAATCACTTCGCTTCTCGTCGAAGGCGGGGCCGCGGTCAACGGAGCGTTTTTGCAGGCGCGGGCGATTCAAAAAGTGATCAGCTACGTGTCGCTGAAAATGATTGGCGGTGGCCAGGCGCCGACACCGTTTGGAGGACAAGGCTTTTCCACGATGGATCAGGCGGTCAAGCTGGCGAATCCGACCGTTGAGCAACTGGATGAGCTGGACTTGCGGATCAGCGGCTATCCACAGTGGGAGTGAGGACAAAAAAGCGAATCGGAGACAGACGGCTTTGTTTCACCGAGGCCGATGGCTGCTTTCCGGTGTTATAAACCGTGTAAAAAGAGGAGGAAAGCCGATGTTTACCGGACTGGTAGAAGAGCTGGGCACGGTGGAATCGCTCACGGGCAACGATCAGGCGAGTCAGCTCGTGATCCGGGCGCAGCGGGTGCTCGAAGGTGTGCAGCTGGGCGACAGCATCGCAGTCAACGGGATTTGCCTGACGGTTACTTCGTTTACGCAGCGGCATTTTCAGGTCGACGTCATGCCGGAAACGATGAAAAAGACGAGCCTGCGCCATCTGCGAGCGGGCCAGCGAGTCAACCTGGAGCGGGCGATGCGCTTGGGCGACCGTTTTGGCGGGCATATCGTCTCCGGGCACGTGGACGGGACAGGCACGATCGTGTCGCGACAGCCGCACGCCAACGCTGTGCTGTTTAAGATCGAAGCGAGCGCGGAGCTGTTGAAATACGTCATCGAGCGCGGCTCGATTTGCGTGGATGGCATCAGTCTCACTGTGGTGGAAGCTGCGGATACGCATTTCAGCGTGTCGATCATCCCGCACACGCTGGCGCAGACCAGCTTGCAGGATCGGCGTGCAGGCGATCAGGTGAATCTGGAGACAGACGTCATCGGCAAGTATGTAGAGCGGCTTTTGGGAGATCGCGGCCAGCAAAGGAGCGGGCAAGCGGCAGGCTCGACGATCAGCATGGCTTTTTTGCAGGAAAATGGATTTGTCTGAACGAGGAGGGAAGTCCCATGTTTCATCAGATAGAAGAGGCATTGGAAGATTTGCGCCAAGGGAAAGCGATTATCGTAGTGGATGACGAAGATCGGGAAAACGAAGGGGATTTCGTCTGCCTGGCGGAAGCGGCGACACCGGAGATGATCAACTTCATGGCAACGCATGGGCGCGGGCTGGTCTGCGTGCCGATTACGCAAGAGCGCGCGGCCAGATTGAAGCTTGCTCCGATGGTCGAAGACAACACAGACAAGCAAGGGACGGCTTTTACCGTCTCGATTGATGAGGCGAGCACGCATACAGGAATCTCAGCCCATGAGCGTTCGCAGACAGTGCTGGCGATGCTGGATGAGCAGAAGACAGCCGAAGATTTCCGCAAGCCGGGGCATATTTTTCCGTTGATAGCAAAAGCGGGCGGCGTGTTGCGCCGGGCTGGTCACACGGAGGCGGCCGTCGATCTCGCGGAGATGGCTGGCAGTGCTGCGGCAGGCGTGATTTGCGAGATTATGAATGAAGACGGCTCGATGGCCCGGTTGCCGCAGTTGGTAGAGATTGCGCGGCGGTTTGAGCTGAAGCTGATCACGATTGCCGATTTGATCGCGTATCGGATGCGCACGGAATCGCATGTGCACAAAGAAATCGAAGTGAATCTCCCGACGAGCTTCGGCGATTTTCGGATCGCGGCCTATACGAACGAAGTAGATGGCAAAGAACACGTAGCGCTCATCAAGGGCGAGATCGACTCGGACAAGCCGGTTCTCGTCCGGGTGCACTCCGAATGCCTGACCGGGGATATTTTTGGCTCCGAGCGATGCGACTGCGGGCCGCAACTGCATGCTGCGCTTGCGCAAATCGAGGCGGAGGGCGCGGGCATTCTTTTGTACATGCGCCAAGAAGGACGCGGCATCGGGCTGATTAACAAGCTCAAGGCGTACAAGCTCCAGGAGGAAGGGCTTGATACGGTGGAAGCAAACGAAAAGCTGGGCTTTGCGGCCGATTTGCGAGAGTACGGGATTGGTGCGCAAATTCTTCGCGACCTCGGAGTGCGCAGGATGCGCCTTTTGACCAACAATCCTCGCAAAATTCGCGGGCTGGACGGCTACGGGCTGAAAGTAGAAGAAAGAGTGCCGTTGCAAATGCAGGTGCAACCGCACAATCAGCGATATTTGACAACCAAGCAAACGAAGCTGGGGCACTTGCTCCACCTATAATGCAAAGGAGAGTGAACGGAATGAGAACATTTGAAGGACATCTGGTAGGGACAGGACTGCGCGTAGGGATTGTAGCAGGGCGATTTAACGAACTGATCGTCAGCAAGCTGGTTGGCGGCGCTCTCGATGCTTTGAAGCGCCACGGTGTGGAAGAGGAAAACGTCGATGTGGCATGGGTGCCAGGCGCATTTGAAATTCCGCTGATTGCCAAAAAAATGGCGGAATCCGGCCGTTACGACGCGGTAGTGACGCTGGGCGCCGTGATTCGCGGCGCAACTCCGCACTTTGATTACGTGTGCAACGAAGCGGCCAAAGGAGTTGCTTCCTTGTCGCTGTCCACAGGGATTCCGGTTATTTTCGGCGTGCTGACGACAGACAATATTGAGCAAGCGATTGAGCGTGCTGGAACGAAAGCAGGCAACAAAGGCTGGGAGGCCGCTGCGGCTGCGATTGAAATGGCGAATCTGTCGAAGCAGTTTGCCTAAACGAGAACAGTATAGCATGAGAAGGCGAGAAGCGGGGGCTGAGGCTCCCGTTTTTGCATGGATAAAAACGCCTATGGATGGATAAAATCACCACCTATCGGTCAAAGTAAGAAGGATTTTCCTGTAGATCGGGGGATTCAAGATGGAGCCGACAGATTGGTGGAGAGCGCAAGTATTCAAAGTGGCACAAGCCAAGAGCGGTGGCGCGTCGCCTTCGCGTGGCGAGCGAATCACGCCGGAAATGATCAAACAGCAAATGCACAACGTGGATGACCTCAGCAGCCTGGCTTTGACGATCAATGACGAAGAGGTTCACGTTTTTTTTCTAGATACGATGGTGGAACTGGCGCAGTTGTATGAAAACGTGTTTTTGCCGTTGCAGCGCTCGGACGGCAGAGATCCGTTGACCGTGCTTCCTTACGCGCAGCCGTGTCGCGAAGGCAACCTGGACTTGCTGCTTGCCAATTTGCTGCGCGGCCATACGATCCTGTTTTTTCTGGAACGGGAGCTTATTTTGCACGTCAATACGTTTCAGGTCGAGCATCGTGCGATTACCAAGTCGGAGAGCGAGGCGACGGTTCTCGGCCCGCAGGATTCGTTTGTGGAGATGCTGGAGATCAACCTGTCGCTCTTGCGCCGCAGATTGACGACGCCCAACCTGAAAATTGTCGCCTACACGATCGGCACAGAGACGCAAAACCGGGTAGCGGTCCTGTACCTGGAAAATATCGCGAACGAGATCAACGTCGAACGCGTGAAGACACGCATCCAAAACGTCGAGTATCAAGGCTTCGTCGGATTGCCTGTCTTGAAACAAATGCTCGAAGACAAGCCGTACTCGCCGTTTCCCCAGTTCGGGCTGACCAGTCGCCCAGACAATGTGGCAGCGGCACTGCTGGATGGCAGAATCATCATTATGCTGAACGGAAGCCCTGAAGCAGTGATCTGCCCGGCCTCTTTTCTGGAGATGTTCAGCAGCCCCGAGGACTTCTACAATCGCTGGTCAACGGCGAGCTTGCTGCGAATGATCCGCTTTTTCGGGCTGTTTGTGACAATTTTGCTTACTTCCAGCTACGTATCCGTCCTGACTTTTCACCCGGAAATGCTCCCTCCCGCCTTGCTGACGATTTTGTCTGAATCGCGCAGCCAGGTGCCTTTTCCTCCGGTCATCGAGGTGATCTTCATCGAGCTGGTTATCGAGATTTTGCGTGAAGCCGGGATACGCATGCCGACGAAAATCGGTCAGACGATCGGGATCGTGGGCGGGATTGTCATCGGAACAGCGTCCGTTCAAGCGGGATTGGCCAGCAACATCTTGATTGTTCTCGTCTCCGTCTCGGCCCTGCTTTCGTTTGTTCCGCCCAATTTTTTGATGAGCAACGCGATTCGTCTCGTTCGTTACGGTTTTATTTTGATGGCAGGCATGATGGGGATGTACGGTCAGATGCTGATGCTTGCTTTTTTGTTTGCGCATTTGCTCAACCTGACCTCTTTGGGCACTCCTTACATGGCTCCGGGTGTGCCGCGCCAGTGGACGGATTTGTTTAATGGCCTGGTGCGCGCGCCGATGAAGTTCATCGTCTATCGCAACCGCATGTCCAGAGCAAAACGCAAACAGGCGCGGCCCGTTGGTGAGGAGTAGATAGATGGACAGAGGAAAGATTCACAGCCTGAATCCGATCCATGTAATCGGGCTGATCATCAATTCAATGGTCGGCGTCAACCTGCTGTCGCTTTCTCATTTTGCCAGCAAAATGGGCTATAACTTGTGGATGGCGCCGATTTTGCTCGGAATCATTGTGACGCTGACGGTCTTTCCGATGATCGCGCTGTGCAGCCGCTACCCGGGAGATACGCTGTTCGGGATTCATGAAAAGTTGCTGGGGAAGTGGCTGGGTAGCTGCCTGAACGTCCTGGTCATCGTCTACGCCATCCTGAACACATCGACAGCGAATGAAGGATACGTCCGGCTTTTGCAAACCTCGATGCTCAACAACCAGACGATCACCATGCCGTTGCTTGGTTTGACACTCGTCATGATGTACATTACGAACGGCGGAATCAAGCTCGTAGCGAGGTTTTGCCTGCTGGCCCTGTTTTTTACGGGGTGGATGCTGGTGTTGCTGCATTACGGTTTTCAAAAAGGCGGGCTGTCGCATATTTTTCCGCTTTTCAATACCGATCTGGCCAGTGTGCTTGATGCGCTTAACCAATCCTCAGGCAGTATGCTGGGGTACGAAATTTTGTTGATTTACTACCCGTTTATCATCGAAAAGAACAGAGCGCGGCGCCATGTGTTGATCGGCGTATGGACGGTCGTTTTCTTCTACGTGTTGGTGCTGCTCACGAGTGTGGCGTATTTTTCCGAATGGCAGGTGGCGAATCTCGTCTACCCGATTTTGAATCTGTTCAAGGCTGTCGAGCTGTCCTTTTTGGAGCGGGTAGAAAATTTGGGAATCGGTCTGTGGGTATTTCTCATTCTCAGCACGTCGACCGCGTACTTGTGGATGGCGCGTACGGGGATGGAACAATTGGCGGGGAAACGTCGCTTATGGCATCTCTTGTTGCCGTCCGCGATTTCTTACTTTATGATTCACGGCCCTCTGTCCGTGGAAGCGCAACGCTACCTGTATGACCAGCTGACTGTTTACTTCGCGTACGGCTTGATCTTGTGGCCGATCTTTTTGCTGATGCTGCACGCTTTGCGGCGAGGAAAGGGGGAGAAGGTGTCATGAGATGGGGCAGCTGGCTCTTTTTGATCGCACTCCTTTCCTGCACGCTTGCGGGCTGTGCCGCCGAATATGAACGTCCGGCGCTTGAAGACATGGCGATGATCGGCGTGATGGGGTTCGACTATGTCGATGATACGCAAATGAAGGTGCTGGTCTCCATTCCGGTTCCGGCAAAAGGCAAGGAAACGACGCAAATTTATGCGACCCAGGCTTCGATGACCAGTGAAGCGATGCTGGCGTTGGCTCCCAAAGTGGAGCGGACGATTACTTTATCGCAGCTGCGCGTCATTTTGTTCAGCGAGGAACTTGCCCGAAAAAGCGGGATTGGCAAAGTCGTGCTCGATTTGTACCGGAATCCGATTGTGGGCGAAAACGTGTTTATCGCCATCGTCAAAGGCAAAGTAGAGGATGTCATCAGAGGGAAGTACAAGAACAAGCCGGAAATCAACACGTATTTGAACGACTTGCTGCGTCCGAGAGTGGAGACGGCGTTTTCGTCTTTTTCCACGATTCACGATTTTGTCTTCATGATGACCAGCAATATAGGCGATCCGAATTTGCCGTATTTGGTCAAGCAAGACGGGAGCATCGAGATTGCCCAAGTTGCGTTATTGCGAAAGGACAAGATGATTGGCCTGTACTCGCAGCGCGAAGGGAAGCTGGTGCAATGCTTGTTGGGACGCAAGCGGCTCCCCCGCGTCAAGTTCGGGTTTGGCGGCCCGGACGCTGCGGAGGAGAACGCCGACATGGAAGAGATCATTTTCGACTTCGTCTGGTCGAAATCAAAAGTGCGGAGCAATGGCAATACGAAAAAGCCGGTCATTCATATCGACCTGGAACTGCGCGGCGTGGTCGTCGGCTATGATGGAAAGAAAAACTTGGATAAGCGTCCGCAGATCACCAAGCTGGTCAAACAAATGGAAAAGCGGATTCAAAGTGAAACGAAAACCATGCTGAAAAACTATCAAAAATGGGGCGTCGATCCGGCTGGCTTGGAGGAAAGCCTCCGGCAGAAATACCATGGGAAATGGACGCGGGAAAAAGGATTGGCCCTCTACAAGAAGGCCGATCTCAACATCAAGGTCAAACTGGACATTCTCGGCTACGGAACCATCAAATAAGGGGGAGCAGGCTTGCTAACGCAGTCGTTTCAGCTCCCGCCAGATGGCTTTCAGCGTGGGAAGATTCCATTTTGGCCTTTTTCCGTAGAGCAGATGGGTCAGCCCGGAAAACATCAGCTGCTGGTCTGGCGTGTACGGATACCAGTTGAACTCGCGCTTTTTCGAGCCGGGATCGTGAATGATCGAGATGCTGTGGGTGAAAGCTTGCAGTCCAACCGGGCCGCGGTAACGGCCGATGCCGCTATCCTTGACCCCGCCAAAAGGGAGGTGCGGATTGGCATAGCTGATGATGACGTCGTTGATGCACACGTTTCCGCTCAACAGCTTTTCCGCCACGCGCTGCGCTTTTGCTTTGTCGGCTGACCAGACAGAGGCATTCAAGCCGTAGGGCGATTCATTGACCAGACGGATGACTTCTGCTTCATCGGAAAAGGTGACGATCGGCAGGACAGGGCCGAATGTCTCTTCGCGCATGATTTTCATTTCCGGTGTGACGCCTGTCAGGATGGTCGGGGCAAGGAACATGCTGTCCGTTTGGATCGCTCCGCCAGTGACAGCTGTGGCTCCCGCGGCGAGCGCGTCGTCGATGTGCGCGCGGACGATCCCGATTTGCTGCGGCGACGTCATCGAACCGACTTCTGCCTGCTCGGGAAAGCCTTGGCGCAGCGCTTTTGTTTTTTCGGTGACCAAGCGCAAAAATTCGGAATACACGCGCTCGTGGACATACAGGCGCTCGACGGACATGCATACTTGACCGGAGTTGGTGAAAGCACCCCAGACGGCTCCGTTTGCGGCGCGCTCCAGATGGGCATCGTCGAAAACGATCATCGGGTCTTTTCCGCCCAATTCCAATTCTACGGGGATCAAATGCTCCGCTGCGGCTGCCATGATTTTTTTGCCAGTGGCGACCGAACCTGTGAAAAAGATTTTGTCAGGCCGGGCGGATACAAGCCGACTGCCGACCTCCCACCCGCCGTGCAGGACAGTGACGACGCCTTCAGGCAGTCCGACAATCTCGAACAGTTCTTCGATCAACAGGCCAGTGGACGGCGTGACTTCCGACGGCTTGAGAATGACGGTATTTCCGGCGACAAGCGCGGACAGCATCGGAATGATGGCAAGCTGAAACGGATAGTTCCACGGCGAGATGACCGCGACAACGCCCATCGGCTTGTAGTGGATGTACGATTTTTTCGGCCAGAGCACGAGCGGGGTGGGAACAGGCTGGGGAGACAGCATTTGCTGTGCGTGCTTTTCGTAAAAACGGATCGTATCAGCGGTGACAAAAATCTCGGTCATGTACGCCTCAAGCGTTACTTTTCCCGTTGCCTGGCTGATTTTTTGCGCCAGCTCCTCGCCGTGCTCGACGAGATAGTGACGCAGGGAAGCGAGATAGCGCAGCCGCTCAGCGAGGGATGTAGCGGACCAGGCAGCAAAGGCGCGCCGTGCTTTTGCTACGGCGGCATCAACCTCGGCCGGGCTGGCCTCCGTTACCGAACCAAAAACTTCGCCAGTCGCAGGATTGCGCAAAGAGAGGACGGACATCATGGATCACCTCATTCATTTTTGATCAAGCGGAAAAAGCGACGCAAGAAAATGCTGCACTGCAAACTGGAAAAGGGCCAAAGCTTCGGCTGCGGGTTTGTCTTCGTCCAGCAAGCTTTGCAAGATCATGCCGTCAATCAAGGAGTAAACGATCGAGCTGGCAGCGTTCTCGTCCATTGCGAGTGATGCTTGCCGCTCCGCTTGCAGCCGTCTGAGCATGCGCACAATCAAGTCGTGCAGCCGGGCGCGAATGCGGTGGACTTGTTCGAGAAAGACGGGGGTGTACAAAGCCTGCGCTTGCAAATCGTACCAGAGCCGATGCAGCTTGCGGTCTTCTTGGAGACTGCGCCCGAGAACCGTTACGAGTGCGGGGAGCCAACTGTCCAGGGGAGCAGCGACTACTTCGCGTTCCAACTCGTCGATCAAGCGTTCCTTGTAGCTTGCGATGACAGCGAGCAGCAAATCTTCCTTGCTGGCGAAGTAGTAATGCAGGATGCCGAGCGAGACGCCGGATTCCTTGGCGATATCGCGCAAAGACACGTTGGCGTAGCCTTTTTCCGCCAGACAGGCCGTTGCCTGTTCGATCAGAAAAGCTCGTTTCGCCTCTGCTTTCGCTTGGCTTTTGGAAGGGGGAGTCATGCTGTGCACCTCGTTTTTGGACGATCGTCCAATTTTTGATTTGATTGTAATTCGCTGCTGTGCGCTCTGTCAATGGAAATCGAGAACATGCCAAAAAGAAGCGGCTGCATCACCGCTTCCTTTGACGTTCCCAACGCTTGAGATACGGATAAGGGTCAAAAGCCCAATCGGCTCCCCCTGTCTCCCGGTACATGCCGTAATGCAAGTGGGGCGGAAATTTACCCGCCGTCCCGGGCTTTCCGTAGCCGGAGCTGCCGACATACCCGAGCAATTGCCCTGGCTCGACGATGTCGCCTGGCTTCAACCCTTTTTTAAACGAGGACAAATGCGCGAAGTAATGATACACGTTGCCCATGTCCCGCATGCCGATTCGCCAGCCGCCGTAGCGGTTCCAGCCAATGACCTCGATGACTCCGTAGGCGGTCGACAGGACGGGCGTGCCGTAGCTGGCGAAAATGTCTGTGCCTTCGTGAATGCGGCGTCCTCCCCAGCCGCGAGCGTCTCCCCATGTGCTGCGGTAGCTGTAGTCGTACCGGGCAGGAATGGGAAAATGACGCTCGTCCAGTTGCAGGTGCTGGTATTTGTCGTACACCTGGGCGAATTGCCGGATCGTTTTTACCGAGCGATCGCGCTGGTAGTAAGACCAGACGCCGATTTGCCAGTCATCCGCCGAAAAGCCGTAAGCGGACAGGTAATGAATAAGCGTAGTGAGTGCATCCAAATCGTTGTTGCGGTCGGCGATCCCATCTCCGTCGCCGTCCATTCCCAGCCCGTCAAAAAACTGAATCGATGCCGGGTTGGTATCTTCCGGATCGGGGTTCATCACGCCTGACCAGCGCTCCTGCGGGATATCAACAGCCGTGAGCCGCGCGTTCGATTCTTGCGTATTGGCTTGTTTTTTGCGTATTTTCATCGTGCGCTCGTACTGGTCAATCGCGGCCAAATAGTTCCACGGAATGCCGTACAAAGACTCCATGCGCAAAAAAAGCTGCAGGCGCTCTTTTAGCAGAGGATCTGTCTGTTTGGCAGCAGAGCCTTTGGCAAAGCCTGATTCCAGCGGCAAAACGATTGCTGCCACGCACAAGCTGATCTGAATGATTAGGCGGAAAACTCGCATGCCGACTCCCTCCAGCCAGGGTAGTTTCCGTTGTAGTTTCTGCCAGTCTGAGCGGATTATCCACGATACTTTTTGGAAGCAGGCGAGCAACTTTTCTCCGGAGGCACGGGCATTTGATGTATGATGCAAGAAGAAACAAGCAAAGTTCGGAGGGGAAAAAATGAAGCTGGTCATTCGGGCAGAAGGTCCGATCATGCTGGAATCATTGGTGAAGCCGCTGCAACGGATTGCGAGCAAGCAAGGGATCGGTGCAGCTGAGCCTGCCGCCGCGAAATTCGCCGGGTGCATGCACGATTTGGCGGAGTGGTATCGGGAGGGCATGGATCAGGAACGCTGGCAACGGGAAGCAGCAGCCTTGCGCGAGCTGATGACAAGCCCTTTGACTGACTGGTGCCGGGGCAAGCTGTATGTGGAAACAATCGCCGTCCCGTTCGGTTTGCCGCTCGCCGCCCTGTCGCTTCTGTCCGGGCTGGCGATTCGGGAGACGGAACAGTTGGAGCCGCGTCGCGACTTTTCGCCGCTCGCCGTGCTCTGGTTGAAGGAAGTGGGAGCAAAGCCGATGCGCGGGCTTGCAGGCGAACTGGTGCAGGTGGAAGGCGAAAACAACGTGGCAGCAATTTTGCTGAAGCCAGGCGTTGAAACAGCGCGAGCAGACGGCATACCTGTCGGGTACGAGCAAAGGCAGCACGCTGACGAGCATATCGACGAAGGCATGGTGATATTGCAAGCGAACATAGATGACGCAAGCCCGGAGTGGCTTTCCTATCTGATGGAGCAATGCTTTTTGGCAGGGGCGAACGATGTGCATTTTTTGCCGGTGACGATGAAAAAGAGCAGAGCCGCGATACTGGTGCAAGTCATGTGCTATCAGAGCCAGCTTGAGGCGATGAAAACGATTTTGTTCAAGGAGACGACGACGTTTGGCATTCGCTCTTTTCCTGTAGCGTGTCACCGTCTGGCAAGGCGATTCATCACCGTCCAGACGAGTTGGGGAGATGTTGCGGTCAAACTCGGCTATCACAGGGGCGAGCGGGTGCAGATTGCGCCGGAATACGAGCACTGCGCGCAGCTTGCCAGAGCCAACGGCGTACCTTTGCAGCAAGTTTATCAGGAAGCTGTGGAACTGGCCGCCCGTAAAAGTTCTGTAAAAATATGGGCAGACAAGCAGGAGCAAGCCGAGCCGCCAAAGAATTGAAAACGTGGAGTATCCAAACCCCAAAACCGTATGGAGGTGGCTGTGTGATGAGCAAAAAAGTGTTGATCGTTACAGGGGATGCCGTAGAAGCCTTGGAGGTGTTCTACCCGTATTACCGTTTGCTGGAAGAGGGTTACGAAGCCGTGATTGCTGCGCCCAGCGTGAAGACGCTGCACACCGTTTGCCACGATTTTGAAGCACACAGCGAGACGTATACGGAAAAGCCGGCTTATCAGCTGCCTGCGCACGCCGCTTTTGCCGACATCAATCCGGAAGCGTTCGACGCCTTGATCATTCCGGGCGGTAGAGCACCCGAGTACATCAGGCTGAACGAAAACTTGAAGCCGATCGTCTCGCACTTTTTTGAAGCGAACAAGCCTGTTGCCGCGATCTGCCACGGTTCACAGGTGCTGGCAATCGTCTCCGAGCATCTCGCTGGCCGTACGCTGACGGCCTATCAGGCATGCAGACCAGACGTCGAGGCGATGGGTGCGATTTACGAAAAAGAAACCCTTCACGTAGACGGCAACCTGGTTTCTGGTCATGCGTGGCCGGATTTGCCCGGCTTTATGCGCGAGTTTTTGCGTCTGCTGCGATAAGCCTATCCTAGCCTTTGCCCTTGCCTAAATAAAAACTTCCGCCGACAAAGCACAGCGGCGGAAGTTTTTTTCGTTTACTTGTGTCCGACCAACAGCCGCAACACGTTTGGCTGATCGGGCAGGTCGCGTGTGCCTGCGCCGTAGCCGATGGACTCCACGGTCATCGACGGCAACGAACCGAACTGTTCGACTAGGGCGGCAGCCACTCCTGCTCCGGTAGGGGTGGTCAATTCCTTTTGGATGCTCGTCTCGCGCAGCGGTATGCCGAGCAACAGCTCCATGGTCGCCGGAGCGGGAACCGGGTACAGTCCGTGAGCGCAGCGCACGTAGCCGTTTCCGGTCGGGATCGGCCCGCAGTAAAGCTGCTCGATGTCCAGCTCTTCCAGTCCTAAAGCGATCCCGACGATATCGACGATGGAATCGAGTGCGCCTACCTCATGAAAATGGACCGTATCCACAGGGACATTGTGAATTTTCGCTTCGGCGATCGCGATTTTTTCAAAAATAGCCAGAGAGCGGCGAGTTACGCGCGGCGCCAGTCCGGCAGCCTGGATCATCGCCACAATGTCTTTGTGGCTGCGGTGTGTGTGGTCGTTTCCCAGCACTTTCAAAGGCTTCTGCGGCAGCGAGGGAGCGTGGCTTTCATCGATGACGTCCAGCTTCAAAGCGGAAACGCCAGCTTTGACGACGGTTCTCCACTCCAGGCGAAAATCTCCCGGAGACAGCTTGCGCAACTCCTGTTCGATCCGCTCGCGATTGGCTCCTGCGTCCACCAATGCGGCGAGCAGCATGTCTCCGCTGATCCCCGAAAAACAGTCCAAATACGCGATGCGCACAAGAAACACTCCTTTTCAACCAATGATTTCCTCTGTATCATATAGGGAAAGTATGTTCGTCTGATTGGCGATTGTTTGTCCAAAGTGTACCATTTGCCGATTCAGTTTGTCATGCAAGGAGTTGAGCGCTTCGTGTTGTCATTCATTCATACGGCGGACGTCCATCTGGACGCGCCTTTACATATGCTGGCGGATCGTTACGAGCTTAGGCAGGATGATGTTCGCCGCACGCTGCAAACGATTCGCGACCTGGTCGTGTCCAGACAGGTCGACTTTTGGCTGATCGCCGGAGATTTGCTGGAATACCACGGGGGCAGAAGAGCGACGGCTGTATTTTTGCGCGATCTGTTCGAAAGTGTCGCTCCGATTCCCGTTTGCATCGCGCCGGGCAACCACGATCCGTGGCGCGCGGATTCGTTTTACCAGACGATGGACTGGCCTGGCAACGTCTACTGGTTTACCCCGGAATGGGGCGTATACGAATTTCCGGAAAAGTCGTGTGTCATCTACGGCTGGGGCTTTGGACAGCCGCACGTCTACGAATCGCCGCTTGCGACTTTTCCGGGCAAGCTGGATGGCTATCGGCATCACCTGATGGTTCTGCACGGCACGATCTTGAACGCGACGAAAGACGAGCACCAGCCTTACGCACCTATGAGCTTGCAGGAGCTTGTCCAGGCGGATGTAGACTACGTCGCTCTCGGGCACATCCACAAGCCGGAACAATTCGTGCATCCGCTCAAAAAGCAGCCGCTTGCCGCCTATCCCGGTTCGCCGGAAGGATTGACCAATAAGGAAACGGGAGAGCGCTGCGTGTTGCACGGCGAGCTGGACGACGCGGGAAAATTGACCTTGCAAGCGATCCCGGTCAGTCAGCGGCAGATTCATAAACTGACCATTCACGCGCAAGGAGCGGAAACGGCGGAACAGCTAATCGCAGGGATGGAGGCACAGCTTGGCAGGATCGCCGACCGTGATCTCGTGTATGTGACTTTGACAGGAGAGAGAGCGGCGCATTTTGTTCCCTCGATTCCCGTTCTGGAGCAGCGATTTTCGCGGTTTTTTCTGTTTGCAATTACGGATGAGACGTGGCCGGACATCGATGCGCAGAAGCTGATGGCCGAGGACAGCATTTGGGGAAAATGGCTCGCCAAGCTGGCGCAGATCGAGGCGAATGCCCGCAGCGAAGAAGAGCGGGAAATAGCGAGACTGGCGAAGCAAGAAGCGCTTGCGCGGATTGGGGGGAGCATGCGATGAGAATCGAGGAGCTGACCGTAACCGGGTTCGGAAAATGGCAAGGAGCTGCTTTTCGCTTCGCTCCCGGGCTGAATTTGTTTTACGCCCCCAACGAAGCGGGAAAGTCCACGCTGCTGCAAGCGATTTTCGCCGCCCTGTACGGGATGAAGCGCGACTACGTGAAGACGGCAAGGTATTTGCCTGAATACGAAAAATACCGCCCCTGGCATCAGGGAGAGTATGAAACGATCATTACGTACCAGCTCGGGGGCAAGACGTACCGCTTGCACCGGACGCTTTTGAAAGAGCGGGAACAGGCGCGGCTTTTTCTCGACCCGGAATGGACGGAGCTGACAGACATCTACCTGGAGGATCGCCGCAAGGAACGGAACTTTCTCGAAAAGCATCTGGGGCTTACCCGCAGCTTGTTCACCGATTTGACCTGGATCAGACGGGAGCCTTTGGAGGCTGCCGAGCATCTGTTGCCTTCGTTTGCGGATGTGCAGGAGGCAAGCCCGCTTGTCCACACGATTTTGGCGGAGTTGGATCGCGACTTGACGAGCATCGGCAAAAAGGAGCGGGCGGAAAATACGCAAATGGGCAAGGCTGCATCGCGGGTCGCCCGCAAAGAACAGGAGCTGGCTGATGCCGAAGCCGCCTGGCGCATGATTACCCAACTTGCGCAATCGATCCGCGGCTGGGAGGAGGAACGCCAAGGGCTGGAGCAGCGGCGAGTCAGGTTGCAGGCGCGCATGCAAAAGTGGCAGGAGCAGGAACAGCTTTTGCAGGAGCGCTGGCAGCGAAGCTTTACCGCAGTCGACAGGCAAGAGTGGGACTGGTGGGAGCAGTCTGCTGGCAGCGAAGAAGAGCGGCAACTGCACCATCAGGCGCGCAAAGAAGTGGAAAAGTGGGGCGAACCGCGAACTGCCGCCGCGCCAGAAGCGATGCCCGACCAAGCGCTGAATGAGCTTGCGGCCGATTACGAGCGAGGGGTTGCGCTTCGCAAACAGCGGGAGCAGCGGCATTTGGGACTCGCCGAGCTGGCGGTTCTCGCCTTGTCCACGGGAACGCGCAGCCGGGGGCAGGGACAAGGGCAAGGACGCGCGCAAAGGCAAGGGAACCAGGCGAAGCGGAGGAAAGGCGTCCTGCGTCTGTGGGGTGTCGCCGGGGTGTTTGCCAGCTTGGGTGCAGTCGGTTTGGCGACGGAGCATCCTGTCCTTGGAGGC
Organism: Brevibacillus sp.; assembly: GCF_003521185.1. NCBI lineage: Bacteria > Bacillati > Bacillota > Bacilli > Caryophanales > Paenibacillaceae > Brevibacillus > Brevibacillus sp. Next base: position 54,367 of record NZ_DOTK01000045.1, on the reverse strand, counting down.
AGTGCCATTGGTCTGGCTTTGCTTTTGGCCGCGCTCGGCGTAGTTGTGCTACGGGCAAAAGGGGGCGCAAACAGCAGCAGTCCCGCCGCAGCCATCGACAGCCAGCAAGCGCTGGAGGGAGAGCAGTTGCAACAGGAGATCGCCGCCTTGGACGCCGAGTTGGCGAAGCTGGTGGGGCGTTATGGCGTTTCGGATTGGGATACTTTTCTGGCAAAAAGGGAAGAGCTACAACGAAGCGTGCAGGAGCAGCGGACTGTTGCGCTGGAGAACGATCTGGCCAAAACAAGGCGGGAGGAACTGCTTGCGGAAAGCTGGGGCGAGGCGCTGCGTGCGATTTTAAAACGGGAAAAGCGACAGTGCGAGGAAGCGGGGAGCGACTGTCTGGCGCAGTTAGCGCACATCGAAGCCGAGTTGCAGGAGCTGCGGGAAAAAACGGCGAGGGCGCATGGCGAAATGAATGCGCATGAAAGCGAATCCGTAGCGAGTGCCAGAGACGAATACGAGCAAGCCGTGCAGGGGCTGCGCCAACTGCAGCAACGCAGAGATGCGCTGCAACTGGCGCGGGATACTCTTTTGGAAGCACAAGGGGAGTGGAAGCGGGACGTCACGCCGGATGTAAACCGGATTGCTTCCGAGGTGATGAGCCAAATTACAGCGGGGGCTTATTGCGACGTGAGGCTCGATCCGGGCGAAGGCTTTGCCGTACGCCTGCTGGAGCCATCCCGCAAGCAAATTGTCAGCCAGGAGCAATGCTCCACGGGAACCGCCGACCAGCTTTATTTGGCGCAAAGGCTGGCTCTGCTGCATCATGTGAGCAAGCGGACGGAACCGTTGCCGCTGTTTTTGGACGACCATTTTGTCCACTATGACGACGAGCGGTTGCGAAGAACATTGGCGTACGTTGCCGAGCTGGCAGCGGAGCAGCAAGTGTTTTTGTTTACTTGCCACGAGCGCGAGCGGCGCATGCTGGAATCGTTGCTGTCCGGAGGGGCTCGGCATAAAGTGCATCGGATCGGGTAATTGTTACCTCAATTGTGAAAGAGGTTGCCCCTTGTATATCCAACCTCTATAATGGAGATTGATTATGTCTCGTACCAAGATACATGAGGAGTGGGCCCTATGACGCAACGCAAGCCGGAGTGGCTCAAGATCAACCTTGTTTCAGGACCAGAACTCGCCAGCTTCAAAGAGTTGAAGCAAACGATGCGCAGCAAGACGCTACATACTGTTTGCGAAGAAGCCAAATGCCCCAACATTCATGAATGCTGGGCCAGCGGAACAGCTACGTTCATGATTTTGGGTGATATATGTACCCGTGCCTGTCGGTTTTGCGCAGTAAAAACCGGATTGCCGACGGAGCTTGATGTGGCCGAACCGGAACGCGTGGCAGAAGCAGCCGAGCAGATGCGTTTGCGACATGTTGTCGTGACTTCTGTTGCCCGCGACGACCTGAAAGACGGAGGCGCACAAATTTTCGCAGAGACGATCCGGGCGATTCGCCGTCGTCTGCCGTTTGCCTCTGTGGAAGTATTGATTCCCGATTTCCAAGGAAACTGGGATGCATTGAAGCTCGTCATGGACGCGAAGCCAGACGTGCTGAACCACAATATTGAGGCTGTTCGCCGCCTGTCCGATCGCGTGCGGGCGCGCGCCAAGTACGACCGGACTTTGGAACTGTTGAAAAAGGCGAAGGAATTTCAGCCAAACATTCCAACGAAGTCCAGCCTGATGATCGGTGTAGGCGAGACGCTCGAAGAAGTGATCGAGACAATGGACGATTTGCGTTCCGCAGATGTCAACATCATGACAATCGGTCAGTACCTGCAACCGACGAAAAAGCACCTGAAGGTAGAGCACTATTACCATCCGGATGAATTTGCCCGCCTGAAGGAAGAGGGCATGAAGCGGGGCTTCAGCCACGTCGAAGCAGGGCCGCTCGTACGCAGCTCTTACCATGCCCACGAACAGGCCAATGCAGCGAAGGAAACCATCGCCAAGGAAACAGCAATGCCACAGGCGCAATAACAGGGAAGAACCCCTCCTGCAAGCGAGACGAGTCGCGGCAAAAGGGGTTCTTTTTACGTACAGGGGAGATTCGCACTAGCGACTGGTTGTACCCATGTTAGCTTTGTGGGTTGCATGCGCGTTCGTTTGCGCTTTTGTGCTGGTTCCTTGCTCGCGATCCGTCATGCCGCCCATTCGCTTGATCAGCGTATCGATGCTGGCTGCGTCTTCGTTACGCGCCGTATGCAGATTGCTTGAGCGGCTGGCGACACGGGCGATTTCCTGAATGTCGTTCGGATTGTCCGTTACGTATACTTTGTAGTAACGTGGTGAAATCGACTGCGCATTCATTTTCGCCTGGTTTTTGGCGGTGCGGGCATCAGCTCCCTGCGTGTTCAGGCCGACGAAGATTTCTTCATCCGTCACCAGGACAGTAGATTGCTGAACGCCGGGGCAGCTCGTTGTGACGTTGCCGACTGCTTGCGCCAGCGCATCACGGTCTACATAGACGTTTTGGGCGCCAGCGGTCTTCATGCTGGCCCGGTTCGTCTGGACGTAGCCCATTTTCGGCATGCCGGTTTGCATGATGCCAGCTCCTGCACGATTCCAGGCCCGCTTTTGATAAATGGAATGATTCATTCCATTCGGCGTGCCCAACGCTCCGTCGTTGTGGTCGGTAAAGGCGTTGTACGGTCGCATGCCACTTGTGTAGGCGTTGTAATTGTTGACGTTCGCCCGTGGATACGTCCCGTTCGGATGCAAGCCATTATCGACGCCAGGCGCGTTGTTCAGACCGACCCCGTTACGCACGTGCAGTCCGTCAAAGTTTGCGGAGCGCACACCGTCGTAGTTGCGGACATGCAGCCCGTCAACATTCGTTACGTGAGGAGCAGCCTGATTCGGATGCGTGTAGTTCGGCGCAGCGTTGTTTGCGCAAGCGGAAGCCAAGAGAGCAATGCCTGCAATCGCAGGATACAACCATGTCTTTTTCAATGGTAACACCCCCTACACGATAGAATGTCCAGGGGGCAGGTGCAGTTTTCGTGGGAATTTTATCTCTTGCTGTTTGAAATATGGTAAGATGTACAAAAGTAAACAAGTGTAAGGAGGAAGCGGACTTGATTCGCACGCAAGCCGGTACTTATGAAGTCATGGAAGAAAATCGCGACGGCTGGAATCCGGAAGCATTCAGGGAGCGTTACAGCGATATCCTCGATAAATACGATTACATCGTAGGGGACTGGGGCTACGGACAGCTTCGTCTGCGGGGATTTTATACAGATGCCAATCGCAAAGTACCGTTCGAGCAGAGGATCGCCGCTTTGGATGAGTACCTGCACGAGTTTTGCAACTTTGGCTGCCCGTACTTCGTCTTGCGCAAAGTGAAGGATGCCATTGGACATAGCGGTGGAGAGCACGAAGGCAACGACGATAATCCGGACACGATTCTCGATATTCGCCATGACGCGCCAAGGGGAGAAAGTTCGGCTGTCATTGTCGAACGCAAGGACCGACGTCGTTTTAACCCCCGGCAAAACAAGCAGGATCGCCAGGAGCGAAACAATAACGGAGCTTCCCACGACCGTTCCGGTGCTGGTCGCAACGATCGGTCAGACAAGCCCAAGTTCCACAAAGAAAAGCAGGACAAAAACGGCAAGGACTCTTCCTCGCGGGAAAAACGTCCGAACCAGATGCGTCCCAACCGGGAGCGCGACAAAGTTCCGACTGGTCAGAACACGCCCAAGCGTGACACATAGAAAGACAAAAGCAAACAGCCCCGGGACTAGGGGCTGTTTTGCTGTACATAAATCTTGCTTCATCAAAAGCCGCCGCCGTAAAACGGAAAGGGCTGATACGGGTACGGGTAGTACGGATAGGAGTATGGATACGGGTATGGATAGTAATAAGGCGGATAGTAGCTATAAGGAAGCGGAATGATCACAGGGCCAATTCCTTCGTCTCTTCTTCGGCGAAAGAAGACGGGATGCGCCTGGTCTTCCGGAATCATCTGATATTGTTCGTCCGCCTGATGGCCCTGCAACTGGTTTTCGTCAGCTTGATACGGTTGCATATTGCGACTGCACTCCTCTCAGTGTCTGTATGTGCAGTAGCAGTATACGAGACATCCGCCTGCAAGGAGCGTTGTCCCGATGGAAATGGGCAGCAAAAAAGCCTATCCCCGGGCTCTTGTGTCAAGAGCGGGATAGGCCCAAAAAGCGGAATTAAACGACAGTCTCCAAAAAAGTTTTCAGCTCTTCAGCTTCCCGCTCGTTCAGATTGAAGGCAAATTCGAGGTAGCCTTCTTCTTCGAGATCGTCGTGCCCGATAATGGCAGAGCGGCCGTTTTGGATGTTGATGACGATTTTTTTGCCGTAAAAACGGTTTGTCGTCGTGATAGCCAGATCGAATCGGGTAGCTTCGCCCATAAAGCTGACGAAGCGGGTTTTCGTGTCCTCCGGTTCGTCGTACAAGAAAAACAGGTCATTCACCATAAATACGCTCCTCTACTTCCATAACAGATTTGGTTTGTGTTCGATATTGTGCAAAGCGCGGACAAAACGGATCGTTTTCGTTTGGGCGCGCATGACGATGGAATGCGTCTCCACCATATCGTCGCCCAGGTAGCGAACTCCTTGAAGCAGCTCGCCGTCCGATACGCCTGTGGCGGCAAAAATGGCGTCGTCTCCTTTTACCATATCGTTCAAGGTCAACAACTGCTCCGGATTGGTCAGGCCCATCTTGATACAGCGTTCGCGTTCCCCGTTATTTTGCGGCTTGAGCATCGCCTGCATGTCTCCGCCGAGGCATTTGATCGCCGCCGCGCTAATGACGCCTTCCGGTGCTCCGCCGATTCCGAGAAACAGGTCGATCCCTGTATGTGGCAGACAGGCGGCAATCGCTGCGCCTACATCGCCATCGCCGAACAGCTTGACGCGCGCGCCTTTTTCCCGCACCGTGTCGATGATGTGCTGGTGCCGCTCCCGTTCCTGAACGATCACAGTCACGTCGGAAACGCGCTTGTTGTTCGCTTTCGCTACCACTTCAATCATTTTATCCACGGGATCAAGCAAGTTGATTTGTCCCGCAGCCCGTTTGCCCACAGCCATTTTCATCATGTACATGTCAGGGGCATGAAGCAGCGTTCCGCGGTCACCGATCGCGATGACCGACATGGCATTGTTGTGGCCTTTGGCGACGATCGTGGTTCCTTCCAGCGGGTCGACAGCGACATCAACCTCCGGGCCGCCAGCTTCGGGGTGACCGAGTTTTTCGCCAATGTACAGCATCGGCGCTTCATCCAGCTCTCCTTCGCCAATCACGACGGTTCCCCGCATGTTGATGGTGTCGAACATGGCGCGCATGGCGCTTGTCGCCGCTCCGTCCGCTTCATTTTTCTTTCCCCGACCCATCCAGTGAGACGAGGCGAGGGCAGCCATTTCCGTCACCCGCACGATTTCCAATGCCAGTTCGCGTTCCACAGTTGTGTTCCTCCCTTTATGCCGGCAAAATTCACCCCATCATTGTAACACAAAGTACAAGCTGATTCGTGACAGCAGGGACAAATTTGGTATACTGTTGGAGGAAAAGAGGTGAAAGCCGTGAGCAATTCCTATTTGCAGGAAGGGGAATTGGTCCTTCTCGTCCTGGTGCTGACATTTGTGTTTACTACCTATTATGCGAAACGAAAAGCCAAAAAGCGAAAATAAGGAGAATCTTATGTACGACGTGAATACAAAGCGAATTGACCAAGTTTTAGCATATATGTCTCTCATGCTTGATCTGCTGGACAAGCTCAGGGAACGAGGAGCCGAGGCGGTTTTGGCGGATGAAGTGGCTGTTGCAGCGATGGAGCGAGCCCTGCACTTGTCCATCGAAGGAATTGTCGATGTAGGGAATGCGTTGATCGACGGCTTTATCATGCGTGACCCTGGCAGCTATAGCGACATCGTGGAAATTTTGCGTGACGAACAAGTCATTACAGATGAGCAAGCGGTCGTCTTGACGCGCGTCGTTGATTTCCGCAAGCATCTGGTGATTGACTACACAAGCGTTCCGGCTGGAGAAATGTTTGCGCTGGCAGAAGAGGCAGTCGCAGCGATGCGCCAGTTTGACCCGCAAGTTCGCGCTTTTTTGCAGAAAGAATTGTTCTAGAAAATGGAGAAGCGGATTTTTTATACAAAACACTTTCGTTTGTTTACTAAAGCGTGCCGATCCGCTACAATAAGTAGAAAGGACGGTGATACGTATGACAAACGAGGGGACGTCCACTCGTGACCAAATCCTGCACATGCTCAAGGTAAAAGGCTCACTCTCTGTCAGCGACATGGCCGTCGAGCTTGGCATTACTGAAATGGCGGTCAGACGCCATCTGAACACTTTGGAGAGAGACAATCTGATCAAGTCCACGCTTGTAAGACAAGCAATGGGACGACCGACGAATGTATATTCCTTGTCGCAGGAAGCAGATGAGCTGTTTCCGCGCAATTATTCTCATTTGACACTGGACTTCCTGCAAGATTTGAAAGACATCGACGGAATGGGCAAAGTCGAGATGCTGTTTCGCCGCCGCGAAAATCGCCTGGAGGAATCGTATCGCTCCCAAGTGCAAGGGGAGTTGAAGGACCGCGTAGCGAAGCTGGCGGAGCTGCAAAACGAAAAAGGCTACATGGTGGAATGGGAAGCGGACGCCGACGGCAACACGTACCGCATTCAGGAGTTCAACTGTCCGATCGCCCAAGTCGCGCGCGAGTTCAACCAGGCTTGTACCTGTGAGCTTTCCTTGTTCCGCCGCGTGCTGAACGCCGATGTGGAGCAAACCTCCTGCATGGCAAAAGGCGGAGACAAGTGCGTGTTTGAAATCAAAAAAGCGTAAATACAGTGTCAGTGATGACCACTTTTGTACGATTGCGTGCGAGGGTGGTTTTTTGCTGTTGAAAAAACATACAGCCGACTCGTCAAACGATGAAAAAGCGGGTATGGTAAATGGGTACAACAGGGTGGAGGAGATCAGACATGAAACCATACAAAGGCTATTTGCTCGATTTGGACGGAACGATTTACCGCGGTCATGAAGTGATCCCAGGGGCTGGCGAGTTTGTCCGCTATTTGCAGGACAAGCAGATTCCGTACCTGTTTTTAACCAACAACTCTTCGACATCGGCTGAGCGAGTGGCGGATCGGTTGACGGGGATGGGAATCGAGGCGGCTGCCCGTGACGTTTACACGACAAGCATGGCGACTGTCCAGTATTTACAAGAGCAGGCGCCCGCCGGGGCAAACGTATACGCGATCGGGGAGGAAGGCTTGCTGACACAACTGGAAGCAGCAGGCTATCGCCTGACCGAAGCTGATCCGGACTACGTCATTGTCGGAATCGACCGTGCCTTTACCTACGAAAAGCTCGCAGTGGCTGCGCGCGCGATCCGTTCAGGAGCCACTTTTATCGCAACCAATGCCGACGCTGCTTTGCCTACTGACGCGGGGCTATTCCCGGGGAACGGCTCGTTGGTAGCGGCTGTTTCCGTTGCATCCGCCACCAAACCGATTGTGATTGGCAAACCGGAGTCCATCATCGTGCGCTATGCGCTGGAAGTGCTCGGGACAAAAGCTTCCGAGACGTTAATTGTCGGCGATAACCTGTTTACCGATATTGAAGCCGGAGCAAACAGCGGGTTGGACAGCCTGCTCGTTTTGACTGGCTACTCTACGCGTGAGGAAGCCGCCAGCCATACGGCAAAGCCGACGTATGTCGCCAGCGATTTGCCGGAATGGCAGCTACGAATCTCGCTCTAGACACTCTTCCTGCTGCTTTTGGCGATGGGCAATCCGGCTCGACGCTGCTGCGGCTACCGCTCCTACGAGGTCGTCCAAAAACGTGTGGACGCCGAAGCTTTTGTCGTTGAGCTGGGCGAGCTTGCCGTGTTTAAGCTTGTCGACATAGCCGAAGTTGGTAAAGCCGATGCTGCCGTACAAATTCACGATGGCGAGCGCCAGCACTTCATCTACGCCATACAAAGGCTCGTCCGCTTCAATAATCGACTGGAGCGGGGGCAGCAGCTGTTTTTGTTCGGCGAGCATGTCCAGCTGAATGCCAGTCAGCAAGGCATTTTGCACCTCGCGCTTGTTCAGAACGGCCTGCACGCTCTCCAGACACAGCTGCATCGTCAGATCAGGGACGTATTGTTCTTGCAGGAAAAAGACAATCTCGGCGATGTCGTCGAGGGAAACGCCGCGTTTCGTCAAAAGCTCAATGACCGCCTCCAGGCAGCTTTCGCTGTTCAGCGGGTGTTCGACCATCGGTATTCCTCCTTTTCTGGCAAACATGGGTGCTCCTAGTATCTGCAGCCAGATAGGCACCTATCCCGGCTTGGCGACATACAATGCGCCTAGAGAAGGTGTGCAAGGAGGCTGACCTGTATGGAGGAAAAAGAACTGCTTCAGGAGCAGTATGGATTCCAACTGCAAAATTATCGGGTGACGGGCGCCAGCAAAGTGCTCGAAACCGACCAGGGCTTGTATTACATGTTTGAAGCGCCGGCAGGGTATCGATACAAAAGCAAATTCATCGAGAAAGTGCGCAAGCATCTGGAGCAGCAAAAAGACATTCGGATGCTCAAGCTGGTCAAGACGACGGGCGGGCAGCCCCATTTTGTCGAGGATGAACAGCTATACTACTTGTATCGGGGAGTGCGCGAGTCGGTTCCGGAAAATTCGTTTTACGCCAGCGGACAGTCGTTGGCGCAGTTCCATCAGGCGACGAAAAATTTTTCCGGCGAAAAACTGTTCATCCCGTACAGCTCGCTTGGAAACTGGCCGAGTACGTGGAGACGGAAATTGCGGCATTACAACGAGTACCGCGATGAACTGGATGAGTCCGATGCCGAGCTGACGCCGATGGATGAGCTGCTTTTGACTTGCTACACGTACGTGCATCAGCTTGGGGAAATATCTGTGCAATACTTGCTGGAAGCGGGCTACGACAAAGTCGTGAAAGAAACGGCAGGACTTGGAAAAGTAGCCTACCAAAATTTTGATCAAGGGTATATGCTATGGAATGAGAAGGATGTACGCCTGATGGCGGGAGAATGGAACTGGGTTCTCGACATGCGGGCTCGCGATCTTGGGCAATGGCTGAAAGCCGAAACGAAGCGCAACGGTTGGGACGACGAAGCCGTGATTCACTTTTTGGACGGCTACAACAGTGTTGCTCCGTTGCTGACAGGAGAGTACGCCGTCATTTACGCCCTCATGCTCTACCCTGGCCGTTTTTTGAAGCTCGTGGAGTCGTACAAGGAGCTTCCGCTGGAGGAGCGGCAGGAAGTAAACGCGGAAGGCTGGCAATCCCAACTGGAAGACGAGCTTGCGAAAATGGAAGAAGGACTCCGGCGCTATCCCCGTCTGGTCGCAGATCATTATGGCGTCACCATTCCACAAATCGATTGGCTGTGGAGGCAAAACAATGAGCAAGCCACAAGTATTCGTCACGAGGAAACTGACCAATGAAGTCATAGCCATGCTGGAGACGGTAGCCGATGTGAAGCAATGGGAGGAGGACACTCCTGTGCCGCGCGAAAAGCTGCTCGAAGAGATCGAGCACGCCGATGCGGTGCTGACCATGCTGACGGAACGGGTGGACGAGGAGCTTTTGGCTCGTGCCAAAAAGCTGCGAGTCGTCGCGAATATGGCTGTGGGCTATGACAATATCGATGTGCCTGCCTGCAAAAGACGCGGGATCGCGGTGACCAATACGCCAGATGTTTTGACGGAAGCGACCGCAGACCTGGCATTCGCCCTGCTGCTTGCGACTGGCCGGAGAGTGACGGAAGCCAACCGCTTTTTGCTCGCAGGCGAATGGACGTCATGGAGCCCGTACTTGATGGCGGGACAAAGCGTGTACGGAGCTACGCTTGGCATTATCGGCATGGGGAGAATCGGGGAAGCGGTCGCACAGCGAGCAGCCGGGTTCAACATGCGCATTTTGTACCATAACCGCAATCGCAAGGAAGAGGCGGAGGCCAAGACGGGAGCGCGGCTGGTTGGGCTGGAGGAATTGCTTCAGGAAGCGGATTACGTCGTGCTACTGACGCCGCTGACAGCGGAAACGAAGCACCTGATGGGAGCGCATGAATTTTCCCTGATGAAAAAATCGGCGGTCTTCGTGAACGTTTCCCGTGGCGGAACCGTCGATGAAGCCGCTTTGCATCATGCTTTGACCACTGGACAGATTTGGGCGGCGGGGCTGGACGTATTTGCCCAGGAGCCAGTTCCGCTCGATCATCCGCTTTTGGCGCTGAAAAATGTGGTGGCGCTCCCGCACATTGGCAGTGCCACGATCCAGACGCGCAATGAGATGGCGTCGCTGGCCGCCGCCAATATTGTCGCTGTACTGAGTGGAAAGGAGCCGTTGACCGCTTTATGAGTACCGTGTTGATCATCGTGGCGAGCCTTTTGCTGCTGGGGATTCTGGCCGCTTCCGCCGTCGCTTTGCATGTGACGTGGCGCTTGACGCATCCGGTGCGCAAACCGATTGACATGAACCCGGAGGACTTCGGGCTGGAAGCGGCGGAAGCGGTTGTTTTTCCCAGTCGGGAGACGAATATTTCGCTCTCGGGCTGGTATCATTCCGCTGCCCGAAACGGGCGCACGCCGAATGGCCGGACGCTGATTTTTGCCCATGGCTACAGCCAAAACAGGCAAGAGCCGCACCTTCCCGCTCTGGCGCTCGCAAGCAAGCTCGTTCAGGCGGGCTACGATGTGTTGATGTTCGATTTTCGCAACAGCGGGGAGTCAACTCCGGCTTTGACCACAATCGGTTTGCGCGAGCAGCATGACTTGCTCGGCGCGATTGATTTTGTGGCGGCGAAGCATCCCGAACAAACCATTGGACTCGTCGGTTTCTCCATGGGGGCGGCGACTTCTTTGCTCGTCGGGGGAAGAGATGCGAGGATTGCGGCTGTGGTGGCGGACTCTCCCTTTTATTCGCTCAGCGAGTATTTGGAAGAAAATTTGCCGCAATGGACGGGCCTCCCGCGCTTTCCTTTCAACTGGTTGATTTTGACGCTGAGTCCGGTTTTTCTCAGGGCGAATCCGCGTCATGTCAAGCCTTTTGAGATCGTTCGCCAAGCGAAAAAGCCGATCCTGTTCATTCATGGCACGGGAGATCATACGGTGCCTGCGGAAAACAGCAAGCGGCTGCACGCTCTGGCAGAAGACGAGGATTCGCAAATTTGGCTGGTGCCGCACGCCGGGCACGTACGCAGCTTTGCTTTGATTCCCGACGAGTACGCAGAGCGGGTCATCGCCTTTTTGGAAAGAGGCATGGCGAAAACGGGGCAAAGTGGCAAGGCATCGATCTTGGGAAAATGAAAAAAGCAGCTACGCGTAAGCGGGTAGCTGCTTTCATGGCTGTGCGCCTGGATTAGAATACTTGTTGAACTTCCTTGATGCCTGGGATTTCTTCCACCAGTGCACGTTCAATCCCTGCTTTCAGGGTAATGGTGGACGAAGGGCAGCTGCCGCATGCACCCATCAGGCGCAGCTTTACGATGCCTTCTTCTACGTCAACGAGTTGTACGTCACCACCGTCACGTTGCAGGTAAGGGCGCAGTTTATCGAGAACTTCTTGTACTTGATCCATCATATCCATGGTCGATTCACTCCTTTCCAACCTCTCCTTTATTATAATCGTACGCCGGTGATAAATCCATGGCTTACATGCCCTGTCGACACTTTCCTGGGAGAAGTATAATCAAAGTGGGCTGGCATGGACTTTTTGCAATAGCAGCATGTTATAATGAAAAAGCAAGTACTTCAACATAAGGAGTCAGATCTTCGTGAACGTATTTCGCAATGTGAAGGAACTGATTGGCAATACACCAATCGTCGAAATTACACAGTTTGAGCTTCCAGAAGGAGTGCGCTTGTTCGCCAAACTGGAATACTTTAACCCAGGTGGCAGCGTAAAAGACAGACTGGGCATGGAATTGATTCGCGCCGCTGAAGAGAGCGGCCAGCTGAAGCCAGGCGGCACCATTATCGAACCGACAGCAGGGAATACAGGGATTGGCGTAGCACTGGCCGCTGTAGGAACCGGCTATAAAGTCATTTTTTGCGTACCAGCCAAATTTTCCGAGGAAAAGCAAGAGTTGATGCGCGCACTGGGAGCCGAGGTTGTAAATACCCCGACTGAACTGGGGATCAAGGGAGCGATTGCCAAAGCACAAGAGCTGGCAGCATCGATTCCTGGCTCATTCGTGCCGCAGCAGTTCGCTAACCCGGCAAACCCTGACGCCCACTACAAGACGACAGGCCCTGAAATCTGGAGCCAGATGGACGGACAAGTAGACGTGTTCGTTGCAGGCGCCGGGTCTGGTGGTACGTTCATGGGGGCTGCCCGCTACCTGAAGGAGCAAAACCCGAACGTCAAAACCGTCATCGTGGAGCCAGAAGGTTCGATTTTGAACGGGGGAGAATCCGGTCCGCACAAAACGGAAGGGATCGGCATGGAATTTTTGCCGCCATTCATGGACACCAGCTATTTTAATGCGATTCACACGATTCTCGATGTGGAAGCATTTGATCTGGTCAAGCAGCTCGCAGCCAAAGAAGGCTTGCTCGTCGGAAGCTCTGCCGGAGCAGCGATGGCAGCAGCTTTGCGCGAAGCGAAAGAAGCAGCGCCGGGCACCAACATCGTCACGCTGTTTGCCGATGGCAGCGAACGCTATCTGAGCAAAAAAATCTACCAGGGAGGAATCTAAGATGCGCATTAAAACTCGTCTGATCCACGGCGGTATCGATGGAGATCCACATACAGGAGCGGTTTCCGTTCCGATTTACCAAGTGAGCACGTACAAACAGGAAGCGATTGGCGTGCACAAAGGCTTCGAGTACTCCCGCACAGGCAACCCGACGCGCCACGCGCTGGAAACGTACATTGCCGAGATCGAAGGCGGAGCGCGCGGCTTTGCTTTTGGCTCCGGGATGGCGGCTTTGTCCACGATTTTGTCTTTGTTCAGCAAAGGCGATCATCTTGTAGTGGGTGACGATGTGTACGGCGGTACATATCGCGTCGTAACTCGCGTATTTTCCCGCATGGGCCTGGAAGCAAGCTACGTCGACACGAGCAACCTGGAAGCGGTAGAGGCAGCCATTCGCCCGGAAACAAAGGCGATCATCATGGAAACGCCGACCAACCCATTGCTCAAAGTAAGCGACATCCGTGCGCTGGCAGACATCGCCAAAGCAAAAGGCGTGCTGCTCGTAGTCGACAACACGTTCATGACTCCATACTGGCAAAATCCGCTCGATCTGGGCGCAGACATCGTGTTCCACAGCGCAACGAAGTATTTGGGCGGACATAGCGATGTGGTCGCTGGTCTGGTCGTTGCAAAAGATGCGCAGCTTGGCGAAGACCTGCATTTCGTGCAAAATGCGATTGGCGGCGTCCTCGGCCCACAAGATTCCTGGCTGCTTCTGCGCGGGATGAAAACGCTCGGAATCCGCATGGAAGAGCATGAGCACAACGCCCGCACGATAGCAAAATGGCTGTCTGAGCGCAGCGACATCAAGCGTGTCATCTACCCTGGCTTGTCCAATCACTCCGGTCATGAGCTGATCCAAAAACAGGCTCGCGGCTTTGGCGGCATGATCTCCTTCGACGTTGGCAGCGCAGAGCGTGCCGATGAAGTTTTGGCGAAAGTGAAGTATTACACATTGGCAGAATCGCTCGGGGCAGTAGAAAGCCTGATCAGCGTGCCTGCTCGTATGACGCATGCTTCCATCCCGGCAGAACGCCGCGCCGAGTTGGGCATCACAGATGGACTGGTTCGCATTTCCGTGGGAATCGAAGATGTGCAAGACCTGATTGAAGATCTGGATCAGGCTCTGTCCTAAATCGCATAACGAATGCAACTCAGCTACGGACGGACTCGCGAGGAGGCGGATGAGATGAGTGTGGAAATCAAGGTATTCGGAACCGAACAGCTTTGCGCAAGCTGCGTCAATTTGCCATCTGCCAAAGAGACAGCAGAATGGTTGCAGGCTGCCCTTTCTCGCAAATACGGAAGCGACAGCATCCGCATCGTGTACAGCGACTTTCAACAGCCGCAGACAGACGATGACAAAAGCTGGGCGACACGCATCATTGAGGAAGATTTATGGTATCCGCTTGTCGTAATTTCCGGGGAAATTGTCGGCGAGGGAAATCCTAAGCTGAAAGATATTTACGAAAAGCTGGAAAGCATGGGGGTTGCCCCGGTAGCTGTCCAGACTGAGAGCGAATAAGCTATCGCCAAAAGCTCGACCAGTTGGATACAAGCCGATCAGATGAGAAGCATCTGGTCGGTTTTTTTTATGTTGATATGTTACTTTCCATTTCCTTCCGCGTCCATATTGGTATGACATGAAAAAAGGATGATTTTGACTATGCAAGGAAAACAGCTTGTTTTTAGCCTGCTGACGTGTACGCTTTGTCTCTCGGCTGTGCCAGTTGTGTCACCCGCTCTGGACATAGCCGCAGCGGCTGCTCCTGGTTATAAAATCACATACAAGCTCCCGGCTAATCCAGAGAAGTATTTGTTTTTGAATGTGCAGATGGTTTCGCTCGCGAACCCGCAGACGCCTGCGACAGTGCGGGAGTATCCGATCAAACAGTATTTGGTTGACTCGACGGGGAATCTCGACCATTACAAATTGGAGTTTGACGACAACCGAAAGTTTGTCACATCCAAAAAAGGCTTCCTGTGGAACTTTTATCAAATGATCGGGATTTTTCCGCCTGCGTATCCAGCGAGCGGGAAACTTGCTGAACTGGATCGGCAAATCGATACTTTGGATGGCTATTCCCCTGAAGGGCTACAGGCGAGGAAGGCGCGTGCCGAGCTGGAGCTGAACGCCCGAATACAGCCACTCATCCATGCCGGGTATGTCAAACCGGAGGAAATCGATGACGGGATTGCGACAAGGGAATTTGTCGCGACGGTGTTTTATCGTGCATTCAAAGATGTGCGTCCTTACCACGGAGGCATTGACCTGAAAGACTCGGAGAATGAAGCCGTGCGCTGGGCGGTGGAGAGTGGGCTGCCAGGTTTTCCCGTAGACAGCAAAGGATTTGTGTTCCCGCAGTCACCGCTCGATCTGGAACCAGGAGAGAAAAATTTCCCGGAGACGTATGCCTATGACCGTGTCTTTCAGTTTGTTCAGCTGATTTTGCCAGGGAAAAAGACAGCAAGCGGCTGGGCGTACTATCAAGTGAAGCTGCTGCCCGGAATGGCGCCTGTGCAGCCGCGAGAGATCATCTCGGTCAACGGCAAGCCTTTTGCAGAGGGAGCAGAGAACTACTCGATTGAACAGACGAACGAATACCAAAATGCCAGCAGAAAAATCGCCCAGCATTTCATTCAGCGCTTCCCGCAGTTGCTTGAGCAAGCGCGCAAAGATGCGCTGAAGCCGCGCGTCTGGGACTGGAGCCGGGACGTGATCCACCATCCGATATTCGCCAAGCAGGTCGCCGCCTACCGCAAAAACAAGAGCAGCCAAAACTTGAACGCTGTGTATCAGGCGGTGCGAGCGCACTATAATCTGAGCATTCGCCAAGACTCGGCTGCGAATGTGAAAAGCGTGCTCGACAACGTCAAGTAAGCCGTGGCACAGGCGCTTTTTTGCCTGCGGGGAAGGGAACAGCGCGAGAAAGCGGCGCACTTTCTGCAACTGGTTGCCCGCCCCTGCACAGAAAGTTTTTACCTCTTTGTTTTTGATTCGTAAACCGTTTGTAACGAATTAAGATGGGCTTCGTCCTATAGTTGTACATGAAGACAAGAACAACTTGGGAGGAAAAAACAATGAATAAAAAATGGATGAAGCCCGCTGCATTCCTCGTATTGGCAGGAGTAGTAGGAGTTGCAGGTTTGAATATGGCAGGAACGAAAGTGGCGCACGCTGATTCGGAAAAAGGCAAGCTGTTCGCAGCGGCAGCAGACTTGAAGCTCGACAAAAACACGTACGTCATCGATGTAAAGTCCGCCGATGTGAACGGCGACAAGGTTGAAGATAAAGTATTTCTGGTTGGACAAAAAGAAAAGGCAGACGACATCTACGCTTCCAACATGAACATCGTCGTACAAGATGGCAAATCGAAAGCGTACAGTACAACAGACCTCAAGGAACTGGGCGGCTACGAAGGCGAACTGACTCTCGTAGACTTTACCGGAGATCACGTAGCAGATGCGTTTGTAAAAACCGCAACGGGCGGCAGTGGTGGCATTTACAGCCACGTCATTGCCACTTTCGCAAACAACAAGCCCGCTGTCATTTTTGGCGAAAAGGAAAACGATGGTATCCACTACGAAGGCAAATTCGTGGATGGCTTTAAAGTAGAGGGCAAAGGCTCCAAGCTGGACAAGCCTCTGACCATTGACGTGAGTGCGAATCAGGACGTATATGTCGCAGCGAAGCTGTACGACAAAGCAGGCAAAGTGCAGGCAAACGGCGACGATGTAAACGTCTATTCGTATCCGTTCGGCTCGCTTACGCCAGTCGACATGGATGGAAACGGAACGTTTGAACTTGTAGGGGAACAGCGAATCGTGGGCATGAACAACACAGATACCGTGTCCCGCATCAACTCCGTATGGGGCTATCAGGGCGAGGGCAAATGGAACCCTTGGGAAGTGGAATACTCTACCTTCCTGATCAAGCATCCAGGCGAAGCGATCAACACAATGATCGGCAAATAACATACTTGCCTTGCCTATGCCACAACAGAGGGGGTGTCTCCAAAGTCGATTTTCCGACCAGGAGACGCTCCTTTTTTCGTGTGACAAAACTGACAAAACGTAGGGAAACTGTGGTTCGGGTTTTGGGCTTTTTTGTTCGTCTTTTTGGGGCGGCCCCTCGCTGCTTTTTCCCGGCCAAGAGGTGTTGGTGTTCTATCGTCCAGCGGTCGCACATATCCTTCTTTGGAAGAGCCCAAATCAAGGAGGACGAGCCGATGGAACAGCTAATCGCCCGCTTTTATGAATTGAAAGAAATCCAGAAGCAGGTAGAGGATGAGCTTGGCGCGCTGCGAAGCAAGCTGCTCGACGCTTACGCGGAAGCCGGAAGCGCCGAGGAAGGTGACTTCAAGCTGGTGATCAGCTACCAGGAGCGGCGAGACTACAGCGACGATCGCCTGTACAACTCTTTGCCCGACCCGTCTCTTTGGCGGCTCATGTCGCGGGCGGACACCGGGAAAATCGCCAGCCTGCTCAAGCTGAATGTGATTCACGAGAAGATACTGGAAGGCACATATGAGCAGAAAAAGGTGCCTGTGCTGCGGGTGCAGAAGTTGTGAGGGGGAATTTCCGTTAGGCAACAGCGAACGGTAAAAACAGTGTAATTTAAAAAGCGCACCATAAAAGGAACAGCAAAGCGGATAAGAGCTTATTCCAGCGCAATGAGCGTGTGAGAATAAGCTTTTTTTGTGTGGGCAAATAGGCGAGCGACGCCCTAGGCAGGGGTGCTCCCTCGACTTTCTTCTATAGCAATTCCTTATACCCATCCCCCTCCTCCCAACAAAAAAATGATACCCAATATAGATTGACAATTCTGATTTTTGTAAATAATATTAATTTAAATCGAATTACAGACATATTACAGAACGAAAAATGTCGAAAAGTCACTGTTTGACCGCTCGTTAAATTGGGTTTTATTGCCAAATCCTTTTCTCTTTACGAATAGCAGACTAATTAAAGAACAAGTAGAAGGTGATTAATTGAACCTAACATTCGCTGTCATTGGTCCCAGGTTGCTAGTCGAAGATATTTGCACCGTGCTCGCGGAGTTTCCGCATATCGAACCGATCAGGCTCATTTACGATTCGGAAAAGAGTGTGCGGGAGCTGCTCCAGGAATGCATGGAAGTTTACGATGTCTACTTTTTCAGCGGCGATGTGCCGTTCCTTCTCTCCCAAGACCTGATCCCGCCCCATTCGTGCTCGATTTTCATCCCCTTCGAAGGAACTGATCTGTACAGAGCGATCTTCCAGATTTATCGCCACTATCACTTTTTCCCGACCATCAGCTTTGACGGTATTCCAGCCAAGCACTTGCAAGAGTTTTTTGACGAGATTGAAGCGAAAGGAGTGCATTGGTTCTCGAAAAACATGGACGGCTTCCAAAATTCGGAGGAGCTGTACGAGCATCATCTGACGCTATGGCAAGAGGGCAAGGCGCAAGTCGTTGCCACCAGCATTCACTCCGTCTACGAGCGGTTGAAGGGCGAGCATGTCCCGGTCTTTTTCATCAAAAGCACGAAGCAGCTCATTCGCGACACGATCAATAAGGCACTGTGGCTGGCGCGGGATCAGAAAAAGCAGCTGGCGCAAATTACGGTGCTGCAATTTCGGATCGAGCCTGCCGAGGGCGAACAGCTTGGCGATGCGCTCGACAAATATCAAAAGAAAGTGACGGAGTTCAGCAAACGGCTGTTTGCGTCGATGACGAGCGCCGATCCGGGGCAGTACACGCTGTATACCACGCGGGGGATCGTGGAAAAAGTGACCAAAGACTTTTCCAGCTTTCCCGTCCTGAAAAACAGCAGCGGAGAGCTGGGAACGATGAACTTGGGCATCGGCATGGGCGAGACAGTCGAGCGGGCTTTGTACAATGCCAATCGCGCCGTCGAATTTGCTTTTCGCAACCCGGGCAACAGCGCCTATCTCATCGACGACCAGATGAAGGTGCTCGGTCCGCTCGGCACGCGCAACACGCTCGATTATTCCCTCATCGGCGAAGAACGGGGCGATTTTGTCTCGACGTCGATTCGCAAGCTGTTTTCCTGGCTCCAGCTCATCCAGAAAAACGAGGTGACGACACGGGAAATTAGCGTCGGGATGAACACGGGGGAGCGCAATGCAGCGAGGATGGTGCAGAAGATGAAGGAAAAAGGCATAGCCGAAGTCATCGGCACGGAATCGATGAGTCAGCGGGGCAGGCCGAGGCCGATTTATCGTATTGATTTGCACAAGCTGTCTCTGGAAGTAAAAGTGCGGCACGACCCGAAAGACGTTTAAAAGGAGGTTTGAGATGGCTGGCTATATCGTGAAGCGGTTTTTTGCGAGCATATTGACGATGTTTGTCCTCATCACGATCACGTTTTTTCTGATGCACGCCGTGCCGGGAGGGCCTTTCAGCCCGGCGGAGGAACGGAAAGTGCCCAAAAGCGTCATGGAAAAGATGGAGGAAAAATTCGGCTTGAATGAACCACTGAGCGTCCAGTACGTGAATTACTTGAAAAGCATTGCCCAGGGCGATCTCGGCTTTTCCTTCAAGCAGTCCGATGTGACGGTGAATGAATTGATCTCACGCGGCTTCCCTGTCTCGGCAAAAGTCGGGCTGGTGGCGATCGTCGTAGCGCTCATCGTCGGGATGCTGCTTGGCATTACGTCAGCGATCAAGCGCGGAAAATGGGCGGATTGGGCATCGATGATCTTTGCCACAGTCGGCATCTCCATTCCGAATTTCGTCATTACCGTGCTGATGCTGTTTCTGTTCGCCGTTGTCCTGAAGCTTTTGCCTACTTACGGATTATCGAGCTGGAAGCATTACATTTTGCCTGTCATCGGTCTTGCCTTTGGCCCGATCGCTTATATCGCCAGGTTGATGCGTTCCAGCATGCTGGAAGTGATGCGCCAGGACTACATTTTGACAGCGCGGGCCAAAGGCGTCCCGGAATACCGCGTCATTTTCAAGCACGCACTGAAAAACGCGATTATCCCGATCGTCACGTATTTGGGGCCGCTGGTCGCCGCCTTGTTAACGGGGAGCTTCATCGTGGAGCGCGTGTTTTCCATCCCGGGCATCGGCAGGGACTTCGTGACGGGCATCAGCGACCGGGATTACTCGGTTATTTTGGGGCTGACCGTCTTTCTCGGGCTTTTCATCATCGTGGCAAACTTTATCGTGGACGTTTTGTACGCGATTATCGACCGGCGGGTAAAAATCGAGGAGTAGGTGATGACGAACATGAATTACGCCTGGAAGGGGAGCGAGGGGGCCAATCTGCGCGGAGACAGGGAGCAGGAGTGGGCGGATATTCCCGATGAGGATTTCGCCAGACTGGACGCTGGCACGATGCAAAGCGAGACGATCTCGCGTCCGAGCAAATCGTACTGGCAAGACGCGTGGAGCCGTTTTCGGAAAGACCCGCTGGCGATGATCGGTTTGTGCACGATTGTGGTCATTGCCGTTGCGGCGATCGTCGGCCCGCTGTTTTCCGCGTACACGTACGATGGACAGGATATTGCCAATCAAAATCAGGGGCCGTCTGCGGAGCATTGGTTCGGAACGGACAAATTCGGGCGGGACATTTTCGTGCGTGCCCTGTACGGTGCGCAAATCAGCCTGACGATCGGGGTAGCCGCTGCGGCGATCAATCTCGTAATCGGCGTTATTTACGGCGGAATCTCCGGCTATCTCGGCGGCAAGGTCGACATGGTGATGATGCGGATTGTCGACATCATGATCGGCGTGCCCGAGCTGCTGTACATTATTTTGCTGATGATGTTCCTCGGCAATACGATCGAGAGCATCCTGATTGCGATGTCGCTGACGTACTGGATCGGGACGGCGCGGATGGTTCGCTCCCAAGTTATCACGCTCAAGCATCAGGAGTTTGTGCTGGCGGCGCGGGCTACCGGCTCGTCCAACATGCGCATTTTGTTCAAGCATCTGATTCCGAACAGCATGGGCCCGATTATCGTGACCGTTACGTTTCTCGTGCCGTCGGCGATCTTCACGGAAGCGTTTCTCAGCTTTTTGGGGATCGGGATTCAGGTGCCGATGGCAAGCTGGGGCACGCTCGTCAACGATGCGATTCCGACTTTGTTTACCCAGCCGTATCAGATGCTGTTCCCGGCACTCGCGATCAGCATTACGATGTTCGCGCTGAACTTCATCGGCGACGGCTTGCGCGATGCGCTGGACCCAAGGCTAAAGAAATAAAGGCGGGTGATAACGTGAAATTGCTCCAGGTAGAGAACTTGAAAACGACATTTCACATCGACGCAGGACAGGTGCAAGCCGTCCGCGGGATTTCCTTTCATGTGGAAAAAGGCGAGTCTATCGGCATCGTGGGGGAATCCGGTTCGGGCAAAAGCGTGTCGATGCTCTCCCTTTTGAAGCTGCTGCCGGACAACGCCACATTGACAGCGGACAACATCTTGTTTGACGGCGCGCAGATGGTCAATACGAGTCAAAAAGCGATGCGCAAAATGCTCGGGCGCGACATTGGCATGATTTTTCAAGACCCGATGACGTCGCTGAATCCGCTGTTTACCGTCGGCGAGCAAATCATCGAGCCGCTGCGCATTCACCAAAAGCTGTCGAAGGAAGCAGCGCGGCAAAGAGCGATCGAGATTTTGCGCATGGTGGAAATCCCCAGTCCCGAAAAGCGATTGAAGCAGTATCCGCACGAATTTTCCGGCGGCATGCGGCAGCGCGTCATGATTGCCATCGCCCTGTCCTGTTCGCCCAAGCTGCTGATTGCCGACGAGCCGACGACCGCGCTCGATGTGACGATTCAGGCGCAAATCCTCGATCTGATGCGCGACTTGAAAGACAAGCTGAACGTCTCGATTGTGATGATTACGCACGATCTCGGTGTAATTGCCAACATGTGCAACCGGATCATCGTCATGTACGGCGGCACGATTGTTGAGCAAGGAACGACTCGCGAAATTTTTTACAAACCGCGCCATCCGTATACGTGGGGGCTGTTGCGTTCCATCCCGCAGTTTACGGAAGGGGAAAAGAAAAAGCTCATCTCCATCCCGGGCAGCCCGCCCGATTTGCTCCGCCCGCCTGCCGGATGTGCCTTCACGTCGCGCTGTCCGTACGCGATGAAGGTTTGCGAAAAGCAGCCGCCGCAGTCCGTCGCGCTGTCTGAAACCCACCAGGCCGCCTGTTGGCTGATGCATCCAAAAGCGGCCAACCATATGCGGGAGGTGATCGGCTAATGGCAAAGCCCGCTTCGGCGCTGGTAGAAGTGCGGAATTTGAAAAAGCATTTCGAGGTGCAAAAGAGCTTCCTCGGCCGCAGCTCTACGCTGCTCAAGGCAGTAGACGACGTCAGCTTTACGATTTTCAGAGGGGAGACATTCGGACTGGTCGGAGAATCCGGGTGCGGCAAATCGACGATCGGCAGAACACTGTTGAAGCTGTACGAGCCAACTGCTGGCGAGATCATTTTCGACGGCCAACCAATCACCCGGCTCACGCATAAAGAAATGTTGCCCTACCGCAAAAAAATGCAAATGATTTTCCAAGACCCGTACGCTTCGCTCGACCCGCGCATGACGATCGCGCAGATTATCGGAGATCCGCTGGCGGTACATAACATTTATCGCGGAAAGGACCGAGTGGATCGGGTCAAGGAGCTGATCGAGCTGGTCGGATTGAAAGCGGATCACCTCAATCGGTATCCGCATGAATTTTCCGGGGGCCAGCGTCAGCGGATCGGGATCGCTCGCGCCCTGGCTGTCGAGCCGGAGTTCATTATTTGCGACGAGCCAATCTCTGCCCTGGACGTCTCGATTCAGGCGCAGGTCGTCAACATGCTGGAAGAGTTGCAGGAACGATTCGGGCTGACGTACTTGTTCGTCTCCCACGACTTGTCGATGGTTCGGCACATTTCCCACAAAGTCGGCGTCATGTACCTGGGGAGCCTGGTCGAATACGCGAGCGTGCACGATTTGTACACGAACATGCAGCATCCGTACACGCGGGCGTTGTTGTCTGCGGTACCGATTGCCGACCCGGACACGGCAGAAGGGAGCGAGCGCATCCACCTCCAGGGTGATGTGCCCAGCCCGCTGAATCCACCGAGCGGCTGTGCGTTTCGGACACGTTGTCCACATGCGCTGCACCGCTGCGCAGAAGAGAAGCCTGCTTTAAAAGACAGCGGCAACGGCCACCTCGTTGCTTGCCATTTGCTCGATTGACAGTCTTTTCGCCATCTTTTCGCTTTTCACCAGCGAGATATGAATGCCGTGTTTTCGGACGGCTCATATAAATGCAAAAAATGGGGGGACGAGTATGAAAAAGAGGTTGGGCATCGTTTTGGCGGCGCTACTTGCGATCACATCAGTCACAGCCGGATGTAGCAGCTCAGGCACGGCACCGCAGGGAGAGAATCAAGGACAGCAGACCGCGCCGAAAGCGGAGGGCGAGAAGCCTGCTGCCGAGCAAAAAATCATTTATGCCTTGAGCAAAGAACCGGAGGAGATGGACCCGACGCTGAACGTGTACGCGCGCTCGTCCATCGTGTTGCAAAACTTGTTCCGCGGTCTTTATAAAATCGATGAATCCGGAAAAAAGCCCGTGCCGTCACTTGCCGAAGGGTATGAGCTGGATGCGACAGGCACCAAGTACACTTTTAAAATC
The DNA here is from genome assembly GCF_003521185.1 of Brevibacillus sp. Taxonomy (NCBI): domain Bacteria; kingdom Bacillati; phylum Bacillota; class Bacilli; order Caryophanales; family Paenibacillaceae; genus Brevibacillus; species Brevibacillus sp. The sequence continues at coordinate 30,948 of NZ_DOTK01000045.1, read as the reverse complement.
GACAAAAATGCCAAATGGTCTGACGGAAAGCCCGTAACCGCCCAAGACTTCGAGTATTCCTGGAAGCGTGTGCTCAATCCGGACGTCGCTTCCGGCGCGGCTTTTTACTTGTACTACATCAAAAACGGCAAGGCGTACAACGAAAAGCAAGCGAAAGCAGAAGATGTCGGCGTCAAGGCAGTCGATGAAAGCACGCTGGAAGTAACGCTGGAAAATCCGACTCCGTACTTCCTGGAGCTGTTGTGCGTTACCGCCTACTACCCGGTGCGTCAGGACGTAGTGGAAAAAGAAGGCTGGACCAAATCGCCCGAGACGTATTTGACGACAGGACCGTTCATGCTGACAGAGCTTCGCCCGAAAGAAAAATACGTCCTGAAGAAAAATCCGAACTACCTCGAAGCGGATAAAGTGAAGCTGGATACGCTGGAAATCGTGTTCATCGAGTCCACCGAAGCAGAGCTTGCCGCCTATACGAACGGCGAGATTCACGTGTCCGACAACATCAGCCCGGAAGGCATGAAGCAGTATCAAAGCACGCCTGATTTTTTCTCTGTTCCCCGGATCGGCATGCAATATTTTGATTTCAACGCATCCAAAAAGCCGTTTGATGACGCGAAAGTCCGCAAAGCATTCAGCATCTCGATCAATCGCGACCAGATCATCAAAAATATTGTGCAGTCTGTAGAGAAGCCTGCTTTCGGCATGGTGCCGTACGGAATCCCGGATGGGGTGCAAAAAGACAAGGAATACCGCGATGTCGTCGGCAACGTATTCAGCGAAAACGTCGACGAGGCGAAAAAACTGCTCGCCGAAGCAGGGTATCCGAACGGGCAAGGCATCCCGGAAATTACGATGATCGTCATGGCGAGCCAGTCGGACAAAGACATCGCCCAAGCGCTGCAAAGCATGTGGAAGCAAAATTTGGGAGTAGATGTCAACATCCAGACGTTTGAATCGAAAGTGTATTGGGACGAGATTGAAAACGGCAATTTCCACATCGCTTCTGACGGTTGGACAGGAGACTACCCGGACCCGATGACGAACCTCGACATCTTTGAAGGCGTGAATACAGCCGACGACCTGAGATGGAACAGCGCCGAATACGACCGTTTGCTGGAAGAAAACCGCAAAATCTCCGATCAGGCAAAACGGATGGAAAACTTCGCGAAGGCGGAAAAAATCTTGGCCGACGAAATGCCGCTGATGCCGATTCGCTTCTTTGAAGATCAGTTCCTGGCGAAGCCGAATGTCAAAGGCGTGCTGAAAAACTACATCGGCCACACCATTTTTGAATATGCGCATGTAGAATAACATTTCAACGGGGAAAGGGCCGGTAAGTGGAAGCTTGTCGGCCCTGCCTCAAGAGGGAGCCATGAAGATGAAGCCGATTATCGGTTTGACCACATTTTTGTCCGAACAGTCGAAGTACAGTACGGTAAGCCGAAACTACGTCGACTCGATTTACGCTGCGGGAGGCGTGCCGATCACGATTCCGATCGTAGAGGACAAGACAGATTACAGCGAGTACATAGACTTGGTAGACGGCATTTTGTTCACGGGCGGCAACGATATCGCGCCGTACTATTTTGGCGAAAATCCGCTGAAAGAGCTGCACTCGATGTCCTCGATCCGCGACGAATACGAACTCTCGCTTTTTCGCAAGGCGTATGAGAAAAACGTGCCGATTTTCGGGATATGCCGGGGCATTCAACTGATCAATGTCGCGCTGGGAGGCAGTCTCTATCAGGACATCTACAGCCAAATTCCCGGCGCTTTGGGGCACTCGCCGACGCAAACAGCCTCCGATGAACTGTACCATTCCATTCAAATCAGCAAACATACGCAACTGTATGATATCTTTGGAGAAGAGCGAATTTTCACCAATTCTTTCCATCACCAATCGGTCAAACAACTGGGAAAAAACCTGGTCGCGACGGCATTTTCCGAGGATGGGATCGTGGAGGCGCTCGAAAGCACGGAAGAGCGGTTTTTGCTGGGGGTTCAATGGCACCCGGAATGCATGACCAAACGACACCCGATGTTTCTGAAGCTGTTTTCTGCGTTTATTCAAGCATCGCTTGTCCACAAACAAAAGGAGGTATCGGCATGAAACTGTTTATCAGCGCGGATTTGGAAGGAGTAGCAGGCATCGTCAACTGGACGGAAGCCGACATCGAAAGCTCGTTTTCCAAATACTTTACCGAACAGATGACGAAAGAAGTGAATGCAGCCTGTGAAGCGGCGATTGCGGCGGGGGCAACGGACATTCTCGTAAAAGACGCGCACAGCACAGCGCGCAACCTCGATCCGTCCAAACTGCCTGAGCAGGTGAAAATTTTGCGGGGCTGGACGCGCGATCCGTATTCGATGATGGCAGGGCTGGACGAGAGCTTCGACGGCGTTTTGTTTATCGGCTACCACGCGGCGGCGGGGGCGAACGGCAACCCGCTGGCGCATACCATGAACATGCAAAACGAGTATGTCAAAATCAACGGAGAAATCGCCAGCGAGCTGCTGATCAACGTCTACATTGCCGCTTCCATGGGTGTGCCTGCGTTGCTGGTCACCGGAGACAAAATGATTTGCGAAGAAGCGCAGACGATCAACCCGCACATCAAGACCGTTCCCGTCAATGAAGGCATCGGCAACGCGGCTATCTCGATTCATCCGAATGTCGCTTTGCGACAAATCAAGGAACAGGTTCAAGCTGTACTTGCCGATGACTTGTCCAAATACAAGGTGCAACTGCCGGAAACGTTTCATGTCGAGATCGCTTTCCGCGAGCATTATTTGGCTTATCGCGGCTCTTTTTATCCAGGAGCCAAGCAGACGGGCGCCAAGACCGTCGAATTTGCGGCGGACGACTACATGGAAGTGTTGCGCTTTTTGTTTTTTGTTTTGTAAAACGCTGAAAACGAGCTGTTCCGGAGGCTTTGCGCCTAGCGGGACAGCTCGCTGATTCCTTTCCACGCCTGGCTCAACCGTTTGATGCCCTCCTCCATTTTGCTCTCATCCATCCCGGCAAACCCCATATAAATACGCGGATACTCTGACGCAGGCGGAGTCATCCACAGCTCGCTGACATCGTACACCTGCACACCGTTTTCCGCTGCCCGTTTTACAAGAGACGAAGCTGGCTCGCGCGTTTTCACCGTCAACTGGACATGCAGACCTGCATTGTGGCCGGAAATGGTGACGAGCTCGCCCAAATGAGCGTGAAGCAGCTCGATGAACCGATGATGCGCTTTTGCATATGTACGCCTGATCCGGCGAATATGACGGTACCAGTGGCCTTGTTCCATGAAAGCTTGCATGGCCCATTGATCGATCCTTGAAGGCCCCTGATACAAATATTGAATGCTTGGAAGTTTGCGGGCAAGCTCAGCGGGCAGCACCATGTAGCTCATGCGAAGCGCAGGAGAGAATACTTTGGAAAAAGTGCCCAGATAGACGACCCTTCCGGCGTGATCCAGCCCTTGCAGGGAAGGGATAGGCTTGCCGACATAGCGAAATTCGCCGTCGTAGTCATCCTCGATGATGAAGGCTTCGCTGGTGCGCGCCCATTGCAGCAAACGTTCCCGCTCCGGGTACGGGATGATGCTCCCCGTGGGAAATTGATGAGAAGGGGTAATATAGACGACTTGTGCCTGGGAACGAGCGACTTCGTCCAGAGAGATCCCTTTTTCATCGACGCCGATCGGTGTGACCCGATAGCCGCTTTGCAAAAAATGGTCGCGAACAGGGGCATAGCCAGGCTCCTCAAACGCGATATGATTCACACCTTGCAGGAGCTTGATCAAAATGGCGATGCTGTATTGAATCCCGGAGCTTACGACAATTTGTTCAGGGATGCAGCGAACCCCTCTTGAATGGCGCAAATAGGACGCGAGAACGGTACGAAACGAAAGCTCGCCCTGTGGATCGCCATAACTGCAAATTTTGTGTTGGGCATGATCCAGCGCATGGTGCAGCATCTTTCGCCAAAGGCGAAAAGGGAAGGTCTGTTCATGAATGGCTGAAGGGCGAAAATCGATCAGGGCGGAAGCAACTCCGGGCGCGAAAGGCAGCGATGACAGGTCTTTTTGGTCAACCATCTGTCTCGTTTGTGTCTGGGGCGGCTCTAACTGGAACGGACTGGCTACATACAGACCGGAGCGGGGCCTGCTGATCACATAGCCTTCTGTCACCAGCATCTGGTAGGCGGTTTCGACCGTCGTTTTACTGATGTGCATATGCTGCTGAAGCGATCGGATCGAAGGCAAGCGGGAGCCGTACGGCAAATCGCCGTTTTTAATCTGGTCGCGTATTTGCGTGTACACCTGTATGTACTGTGGCTCGGGAGCGTGACTGTTGATGGAAAGAGAAAGCATCTGACGACAAGCTCCTTTCGCATCTGTCTTTAAAAAATACTTCGAAACTGTCTCTTTTTGCAGGGGCAGTTCTAGTATAAATTGAGGGAGGATTCCCTTCAACAAAAAAGGGAGGAAGAAAGCTGGAGCGGAGGATGACCGATGATATTGACGAGAGAAGAACAAAAAGCGTATGTAAAACGTCTGGGCATAGCGGATATTTCAGCTCCGACCAAATCGTACTTGTTTGAATTGCAAAAAGCGCATGTACACAAGCTGCCCTGGCAGACGCTCGATATTTTTGCGGGAAAGCCAACCACTATCGATCCGCGTGAAACCGTCCAGATGGTGATAGCAGGCCGGAGCGGTTATTGCTTTCATCTAAACGGGGCGTTTGCTGCGTTGCTTCGTTCGTTGGGATATAAAGTTTCCATGCATCGGGCAGGTGTTCAGCCGCTGGGAGAATCGCCGCGGGTCAACTCGTTCCACCTCGGTTTGACTGTCCAACTCACAAATGATGCGGGAGAAGAGGAAAACTGGCTGGTCGATGTCGGCCTCGGAGACATGCCTGTGGAACCGTTGCCGATGCGCTTTGGCGTCTATGAGCAAACTCCGTACACCCACAAGCTCCTGCCGTCGAGTGTTGCGGCTGGGGGATGGCGTCTGGATCACGACCCCGAGGCCAATTTTGCCGGAGTAGACTTTGCTCCCGAAGTTGTCGAGGACATTCGTGTATTCCAGCCCAATCACGAGCATTACTGTCATTCCGCTGATTCTCCGTGGATCAACCTGTTTCTCATCCGAAACCGGAGCGAGCAGGCGTCCAACGAGCTGCGGGGGTGCATCTGGCGAAAGCATGACAAAGACGGCATCCGCAAGACGGAGATCGAATCGAAAGCCATGTGGCTCGAATTGCTGGGAGACATCTTTGGCGAGCATCTCGTTCATTACAACAGTCTGGAACGGGACGCGATTTGGCAAAAAGTGTGCGCGAAGCATGAAGAGTGGAAAAGGGCGCAGGAGCGAGAGGCTGGGCGGACGGAGACGACTATGTAAGCAGCACGAATACGGCATCCGAAATCCCCTGCCTATCCTCGATCATAGCCCCACAACCCACCGTAATCAATGTTTCTTGACCAATCAGGCGGACACATCGTTTGGATACGTTCATTCATTTGAACATTCACGCCTTTTCAGCATGCATGACACAAAAAGAAAACCTGTTTGACCAACTGGCCAACAGGCTTGCATGTTATCCCATATGTTTTTTGTACATCCAGAGCTGACCGCTTTTGATGACGCGTGCCATCTGGCCGACCAGAGACATTTTCCCCATGCTGGCAAAGCCCTCTTTTTTGCCGAGGGAGCCGAGGAAGCCCTTGTGCTTGAGCGCTGGCAGCGAGGCAGGGTATTCTTCGCCCTTGATGTCTTTTTTCAGCATCATGGCGATTTGGTCACCTTGAATCTCGGCTGTCTGGGCGCTCGGCGCAATGATCGTGCTCGCACAGTCGCCTACGACGTAAACGTTTGTATGGGTAGGAATCTGGTGATACTGATTTAACTTGGCGCGTCCGATGTTGTCTGTCTCAATCGGCAGGGAGCGAATGATGCGATTGGCCTGAATACCGGCTGTCCACACGATGACATCGCTTTGAACCGGCTGGTTGTGGTTGTACACCACTCCCGGTTCGATTCCTGTTACACAAGCCATGGAGACAAGCTGAACCTCATGCTCGATAAACCATTGGGAAGCGTATTCCTGCAATTTTTTCGGGAATGGGCTCAAAATGCTTGGGCCGCGGTCGATGATGCGCACGTTCAGGTCGGGACGGCTTTCGCGCAGTTCTGCTGCCATTTCCACACCGGAAAGTCCACCACCCACAACGGTAACCGTACCATATGGATTCACATTATTGATTGCCATGTATGTGTTGCGGGTAGCTCCCATGGATTGGATCGAGCAAGTAAACTGCTCTGCACCAGGTATGTCATGGTAGCGATCCTCACAGCCCAATCCGATGACGAGCCAATCGTACGAGAGGGCGTCCCCGTTTGCAAAATTGACGACCTGCTCGTCCAAATCCACTTCGCTGACTTCGCCGTATTTGACAGTCAGGCGCGGATCGTTTGGAAAATTAACTCGCAAGTGAGATTCTGGCGTAGTACCTGCTGCCAGAGCGTAGTACTCCGTTTTCAAGCCGTGAAACGGCATACGGTCTACGAGGGTAATAAACACGTCGTCTGGTAAATCAGGGGACAGGACTCGCTCGATAATACGAAGACCCCCGTATCCTCCACCAAGGATCACAAGTCGTTTCATAGAAGGTCTAGTCCTTTCTTCTGTCCGTTTTTTACAGCACCCATTCTATTTTTAGTCTCTTTCCGTAAAAATGCAAGCAGAATCTTTTTCCCGTTTTCTCCGCTGGATTTTTGCAAAAGTCGCGGTACAATAAAGTACGTGACGATGTTGGAATAATCGGTAGGTGAAGATAGATGAAACCTTTGGTAGAATTTTGCGCGAGCAACGTATCTTCCTACACACAGCCTGTCGTGGACGCTCTGGAAAACGACCCCGAGCTGGACGTCGATGTTCTTGAATACGGCTGTCTCGGCTATTGCGGAGAGTGCTACATGGAGCCGTTTGCCCTGGTAAACGGAACGCTTTTGCAAGCTCCGTCGGCCGATGAATTGCTTGTAAAAATCAAGAACTACTTGCGGGAGGAAGAAGAGCTGCTGAATGCAGACTTTCCTCTATAAGCTGTTTTCTTAGGATGTTCATTGAAGCCCGCGAAAAAACGCGTGTGTACGGAAATAAAAAAGAAGCTGATGTCCCACGACGCGACGGTCGGGCATCAGCTTCTTGCCGTTTTTAGTGTTCTTTGATGACGTTGTAGAACGTATCGCGTTCCAGGGCGCGTTTGCCAGCGCCTTTGATCAGCCAGACGAGCTCGTCAACCGTCAAGGCTTGCTGGGTGAGTGCTCCGGCCGAGTGGCTGATGCGCTCTTCAATCAAAGTGCCGTGCGCATCGGAAATACCCATAGTCAGCGACAGTTGCGTCAGCTGTGTACCGATATTAATGAAGTAAGCTTTGATGTGCTGGAAATTGTCCAGCATGAGGCGGCTGATTGCCATTGTTTTCAGGTCGTCGATGGCAGAGTTGCGGCGTTTGATGCCGGCAGTTGCCTTGATCGGCTGAACAGCGAGCGGGATGAATACCATGAAGCCGTTTGTATCGTCTTGCAGCTCGCGGAGGCGCAGCATGTGAATGACGCGCTCCTCCAAAGTTTCAATGGAGCCGTACAGCATGGTTGTATGTGTCCGGAAGCCAAGCTCATGAGCGGTGCGGTGAACTTGCAGGTACATGTCTGTGCTCGCTTTTTCCGGGCTCATTTTCATCCGGTAGCGCTCTGTCAAAATTTCGGCGCCGCCGCCAGTCAGCGTTTCCAGACCTGCTTTTTTCAGTTCGAGCAAAACTTCGCGAATGGACAGACCGGAGATGCGGGAGAAAAACTCGATCTCTGCACCTGTGTAGGCTTTCATGGTGACATCCGGGTAAGCTTGCTTCAGGATGCGCACGTTGTCGAGATAGTATTCAAACGGCTTGTGCTGATTGTGGCCGCCCACGATGTGAAATTCACGAATCCCTGGATGAAAGCGGGTTTCAACATAATGAAGCAATTCTTCTTTGCTCATTGTGTATGCGCCCTCGTCGCCTTCATCACGACGGAATCCGCAAAATCTACAGTGAGCTTCGCAAACGTTTGTCGGATTGATGTACATGTTTTGCAAAAAGTAGACTTTATCTTCGTTTTTGCGGTAATTGACGACATTTGCCAATTGTCCGATCGTCAAAAGATCGTTGGAGTTAAAGAGAGTAACGCCGTCTTCCAAAGTGAGGCGTTCGCCGTGCATGACTTTTTCCGCGATTCCGGCGAGCGATTTGTCTTGGATGGCAATGGTTTCAAGCGCCATTCCAAACACTTCCTTTCTAGGTCGAGTGGTAAGGGATAAGAGCTGTTCGTCCAGGCCATGCCCAATCAGAAACGTTCCTTGGGGGTGGAGAAAGCTCAATAAAAAGGGAAAATCTCGGGCAACAAGGCATCTATATTATAAACCTGTTAGTATGTACGAACAATAAGATAAGTTCTCCAACTGTTTGCTGTAAAATTCTAACATTTATCGTCATATTTTTGTTGCATTTTTGGGGGAATGTGGGAAATTTTGTTTGCGAAATGATGGCCGTTCTTGTAAAATATAGTAAGAAAGCCTGATCTACTATTAGGAGGAGCTTCATAATGCGGGACGTTTTGCTCGAAAAAATCGAACTCCTTCGACAGCGTATGGTAATTATGGGGTTAGAGGTTGGGTTGGATCATCCAGAAGTCCTAGAATACAGTATGCAAATTGATCAACTACACAACGAACTGAACCAGATAGATCATAATCTGTCTAAGGTAGGCCGAAAGAAGACGTATCGTTTTTATTTAACCGAGAACAATGCCTTTTTTGCATAAGGAGGGGGAGCCCTTCTTTTTTGTTTGCCTTTTTCCAGCAGTATGACCGCCCGAAGTGCAGGGGAACCTTGTGAGAAGGGTTGCATCTTTTGTATACTGAACATATAGAAAGGGTAAAGTTAGCCTGCAAAGGAGGGAGTCAAGCATGATTACATTGACAGAAAAAGCCAGCTTGAAAGTAAAAGAGATGTTGGCGGCAGAAAACAAGCCCGGGATGTTTTTGCGGGTAGGTGTTCGACCTGGCGGTTGCAGCGGCTTTACGTATGGGATGGGCTGGGATCAGGAAATGAAGGAAGGCGACGAAACCTTCGAACAACACGGCGTGAAGATTGTTGTCGACAAGGACAGCTATCTATACATTAAAGGTACCGAGATTGATTACAAGGAATCGATGATGGGCGGCGGCTTTTCCATCGAGAATCCGAATGCCATCGCTTCTTGCGGCTGTGGGTCGTCCTTCAAGACCGCGCTTGCAAAAGGCAAAGAGGAAAAATGTGACGATTAAATTTGGGCTAGACTGTATGGGGAAAACCTCTTTGGTTCGTGTGGATCGAATGCACGAACCGAAGGGGGTTTTTTATTTGTGGCTATGTTAAAACGCCGTACAAGGAACCGTGGAAATGGACGAAACGTATTTCTTGTTCTCCGAAAAGGGCAGTTTCGTTTAATGATTAAAAATAATATGCAGGAGATAATGGCGTAACTCCGAATTGTTAAATTACAAAAATATTAGAATTTTTCGTAGTTTACTATACTGTGATTTATCTGTACACATAAGGAGATAAAACTATGGACAAAAACAAATTGCTAAGAATGGACAATGTTGGCATCGTTGTAGAATCCCTTGATGACGCAATCGCTTTTTTCGAGGAGATTGGCTTGAGGCTCGAAGGGCGAGCTACTGTCGAAGGCGAATGGGCTGGTCGCGTAACCGGACTGGGTTCGCAGTGTGTAGAGATTGCTATGATGGTTACTCCGGATGGCCACAGCCGACTTGAACTTTCGCGCTTTCTCACCCCACCCACTATATCAGACCACCGAACTGCTCCTGTAAATTCCCTCGGTTATCTACGCGTCATGTTCGCGGTTGAAGACATTGACGAAATGGTATCCAGACTCACTAAGCATGGTGCTCAGCTCGTTGGCGAAGTGGTTCAGTACAAGGACTCGTACCGGCTCTGCTACATTCGTGGAGTTGAAGGACTGCTGATCGGTTTGGCGGAACAGCTCGGCAATAAATAAGGGGCGTTTAGTCGTGATGCATGAACTTTACTAACGGGTACGATAGCCCAATAAGCCGCCTCTTCCATGGGGCGGTTTTCTTATCGTAAAATATTTATTGCTTCCAGCATTTGTAACAAATGACCAAGCCCGCGCGTACTAACTACAAGCAGCTGCCGCATAGCTGCGATCTCTGTTCCTTTCAGAAGAGGAAAATCACAAGGAGTGAAGGACGTGGCGGAACGGTCACAGGAACAAAAAGCTTACCAGTGGTTGCTGCTGGGGGCTTTCGGAATCGGCTGTTTTGGCGATTTGCTGTTTTACGGCAAAAATTATGGCGTATCGTACCCGCTGTTTTTTATAGGAATGTATGCGTTGTTCGTATGGCAAGCCAAGCTGCATCAGAGACTGAGCTTTTCAAGGGAAAACAAATACATCTGGCTTCTGTGTGTGCCGATCGGCATGTTGTCGCTTACGTTTGCGCTCTTTTCCAATGGCTACTTTCACTTGTTCAACTTCGTGCTGGTGCCGATGCTGTTTGTGCTGCAAACGATGCTTTTCACCGGGCGCCATAAAGCGAAATGGCATGAGATCATGTTTGTGGGAGAGCTGTTGGAGATATTGGTTTACTATACGCCGAAGCATACACGGCTGCCGTTCATCATGATCAAAGGATCGGTCAAAGGCCGGATGAACCAGCGAAACTACGGCGTGTTGAAAAAAATCATGACCGGACTCTTGATCTCCTTGCCGATTTTGCTCGTCGTGCTGACCTTGTTGTCACAAGCGGACCGCGTGTTTGGCCATTTTCTGAATGAAATTCCCGATATGCTGATTGAGGTAGATTCAGTCGAAGGCATGTTTCGCCTGTTTGTGATCGGACTTGTAACGCTAGTAGTGTTTGGCTACATGTACTCCCTGTTTGGCAAACGGGCAGACACGGTGGAGCTTCCGCAGCCGCAAGAGCAGGAAAAGATCGTCTGGGACGGGATTATTTTGGTGACGATCCTGACGATTATTGATGCCGTGTACGCTGCTTTTACATACATCCAGATTTCGTATTTGTTCAGCGGAGCGAAAGCAGCTCTCCCGGAAGGACTGACGTACGCCGAGTATGCCAAAAACGGCTTCAACGAGCTGCTGACAGTGACGGTCATCAATTTCATCATCTTGCTTGCCACACTGTATCTCGTATCGCGCAAAAATCGGCTGTTGTATCGCTCTGTACAAGTGTTGCTCACGCTGCTTACGGTCTGTACCAGCTTTATGCTCTTTTCGGCGTGCTATCGGCTGTCGCTGTACGAAGCAGCTTATGGCTACACGCATACCCGTTTGCTCGCGCATCTGTTCATGATTTTTCTGCTGATCCTGTTTGCGATCGCCTTGTGGAAAATTTGGCGAGACAGCTTTTCGTTGCTCAAATATTACGCGCTCGTGACGCTCGCGAGCTACGTGCTTATCAACTACATCAACATGGACGTCATCATCGCCCAAAATAACCTAGAGCGCTATCGGGCAACGGGAAATATTGACGTCGAATATTTGGGCAGGCTTTCGTACGATGTGGTGCCGTATTTGCAGGAATTGAAAGCGGACGAATCGTTGAAAGCAGTTGTGACGTATGAGCTGGAAAACAAATGGGCGGAACTGCGCGGAGAGTCGAGCTGGCAGTCGTTCAACTGGTCGAAGTACAGGGCGAAGCAGTACCTTCCCTAACCAAAAAGCAAAGCGGAGACGAGGGGCAGCTATCGTCTCCGCTTGCTTTTTTGGCGATAGAAAAAGAACAAGGCGATGACACAAAAGACGACCGCAACTGCGCCAGCGAAAGCGGGAAGCGTCCAGTCGCTTGCAGACGAAGGGGGCGGAGGGAGCGGAGCGCTTCCGGTTCCCAAGGCTTGCAAGTCTTCTGTCGCATCGGCGAGCAGGGTGGTGCGGGTGCAAATGTTTGTCTCCAGATCGCTGTGTTCCCAGTACGAGGCGTAGACAAGGTATTCGTCTCCCGGCTGAAAAGGAATGCCGCATCCGCCGCCCAAGCCACTCGTGACGACGAGCACCTGTGATTGCAAGGCCCCTTTCCAGACAGTCTGCACTTCAAACGTAACATCGAAGCCGATTCTTGCCGGGGTAGACGAAAAAGGCATTCTCACAGGCTCCTCGACGCGAAGCACTTTTCCGCTGAAGACGGCAGCAGATTGCCCCAGCGCTGTCACCGGATCGGGAGCAGGAGCACAACTGCAAGCCGCTGCCGGACTTGGGCTGAGCAAAGAGGTAACGATGACGGCGACAGCGAATAGCCAGTATGGTATGGCGCGAAACAGCATGGAAAATCACCCCCGGTATTTATTTGACGAGGGAAGAGGGAGAGTGTTCCAGTTGTGCCCAAAAAGCCTTTGCCGCTCTGAAAAAAAGAGCGAAGCAAGGGCTTTTATACGATACAGCAGGTTTATCCTATTAGCGCCGAGCGGCTGGCTTGATGTCGGCCGGGATTGGGCAGACGTAGGAGGTGCCGTCCAGCTTTTCTCGCAGCTCGGCTTTGGCCTCCGCGATTTTTTCCGGGTGAAGCAGGACGTCGATGGCGGTTGCGGCCATGACTTTGCCTGCGTGCAGCATTCCTTTGTGGCCGATCGACATGCCGCCTTGGGCTACGGCTTGCCACGAATGCAACTGGGTGCCCATCGCAAAGCACGTCGTTGAGCATTGGACAGTCGGAACGATCCAACTGACATCGCCCACATCAGTCGAGCCCGACATGAGTCTTGCTTGCGGAAGCAGAGGCAGGAGTACAGTGGAAAGCTCCTCGCTGCCCAACTGCTCTGTCAGCTTTTTACCGGATGCCCCCATGACTTTGGCAATCATGTTCAGATCGCTGCTTTTGTCCGACTCGGGAATCGTCTCGCGAATTTGGCGGGCGAAGTTCTGCTCTTCCTCGGTAAAAGCAGGAGTGCCCAACTGTTTGAAATTGTCGTACATGACGCGCTCCAGCGTCTGGTTCGGAATCAGGTTGGAGCATGCTTTGTCAAAAATGATGTCCACGGCCGTCTCCGTCATCATGGCCGCTCCTTGGGCAATCTTTCTGATCCGTTGATAAATTTCTTCGACTTGCTTCGTTTGGGGAGCGCGGATCAAATAGAGCACGTCCGCTTCCGCCTGCACGACATTTGGCGAAAAGCCTCCCGAGTTGGTAATCGCATAGTGCACGCGGGCTTCCGGGATGATGTGCTCGCGCAAGTAGTTGACCCCGATATTCATCAGCTCGGCGGCATCGAGGGCGCTGCGGCCAAGGTGCGGTGCAGCCGCGGCGTGAGCAGCCTTGCCTTTGAACTTGAAGTACACCTGATAGTTGGCGAGGCTGCTGATCGACATGAGCGTGTTAAACGTTTGCGGATGCCAGCAAATCGCGTAGTCCGCATCGTCGAACAAGCCTTCGCGAGCCATGTACGCTTTGCCGGAGCCGCCCTCTTCTGCCGGACAACCGTAGTAGCGCACGGTCCCTGCCAATTGGTTTTCTTCCATATAATGGCGAATGGCGACTGCGGCAGCCAACGATCCTGTTCCGAGCAAATTGTGGCCGCAGCCGTGACCGTTTCCGCCTGGCTGGATCGGGGTGTGGGCGGCTGTTCCGCGTTCCTGACTAAGCCCGGAGAGAGCGTCGTACTCGCCCAAAATAGCGATCACCGGAGCACCGCTCCCGTAGCTTCCGACAAAAGCCGTCTCGATTCCCGCCACGCCTTTTTCTACTGTGAAGCCTTCGTTTTCCAATGCCTCGCATAAAAGCTCTGCGGAGCGAAATTCTTCAAAGCGTGTTTCGGCAAACTCCCAGATCCGGTCGCTCACATGCGTGAACCATTCCTTTTTTTGCTCGATGATTTCAGAAATGCGTTGATGATAGGACATAATAACACCTCATTGTTCCATTCTTTTTTTGCATGCTGGCTTGCGCCGCGCGTACAGTCTGACGCTAGTTGCCGACGGGAACCGAGCTGGCAGGTTCGCTCGTGGCTGGCGGTACTGTGCGAATCGTCATCCCGATAAAAAACGGAATGGCGACAGCGATGATCAAAAGCCAAAATGCTGCATCATAGGAGCCGTTGAACTGCTGGATCATGAAGCCCATGGCTGTCGGCGCGATCACTCCTGCGAGCTGCCCGCCGAGATAGATCAAGCCGGAAGCGGCACCGACAGAAGACGCGTCTATGTATTTGAGCGGCATCGTCAACGTAGTGGTAACAGCTGCGGCGAGACCGATATTGGCAATGGCCTGATAAAAGACAACCAGAGCGACGGTAGGAGCTTTCGACAAGAGATAAAGCGCTATGATGCCGATGAAAGAACCGATGACAATCAATAATTTTTCGCGGCCTACCATTCGTTTGTCCAACAGCCAGCCAGTGATGAGAACCGTCACAAAAGACAGAACGGCTGGAATCGCAGCCAATGCCCCCATGGATACCATATCGAGATGGCGAACCTTGACCATGTAGGAAGGCATCCAGGACATCATGCCCCACGTTACCATGGAGATGCCGAAGTATATGGCCATCAGCTTCCAGAGCATGGAGATTTTCAAGAGCGAGCGGAGGGGCAGCTTATCCTTTTTCGTTGTTGCCATACTTTCTGCTGCTTTGGTTGGGTGTAAAAATTTGGCGTACAAAAGCGCTAAAAACAAGCCGAGAACACCGAGGATGACGAACATGATTTGCCAGCCGAAGTGTTGGGACAAGCTGGCGGCTACAAGCGTGGCGAGTACAGACCCGATGGTGGTGGCAGAGGTCAAGATGGACTTGGCCCGGGCGCGTTCATGCTGCGAAAAGCTTTCCGCTACCGCAACAGAGCTGGCGGAAGGATAGCTTCCCTCGCCGATTCCGAACAGAAAGCGGATGACGATGAGCGAGAGGAACGACCAGGCAGTACCTGTGAGGATCGTAAAAAGAGACCAGACGACGACGGAAACGAGAATGACTTTTCGCGAGCCGAATTTGTCGGCGAGACTGCCCCCGATCGGCTGCATGATCGCATAGCTCAGAAAAAAGCTGCTCAAAATCAGTCCGACCTGGGTTTCGGTCAGGCCAAATTCCTGGGAAATCGGGATCACGGCAACGTTGATGGCAACCTTGTCAAAATAGTTGATAATCCAGCCGAGACAGAGAAGTCCGAGGACCAGGTACTTGTTCTTGCTGTTCGCTACTGCGCTTGTGTTCATCGTAAGGCCTCCTTGTTAGCGTTTTCATGGTTGGATGCGAATGGTGCAAAAAAAACATCGGCGAGCAAGTCGGAAGGCAGCACACTCCTTTAAAAACTATTTTTGGACACTATAAAGACGATTTCTAAAAACAACTTTACGGCATTGTTTTGAACATTGCAAGTCTTTTCAAAATATTTTCAAAGAGGCGCAAATCTCCTATAATGACAAAAGAGTAAAGGGGGAATCTTTATGATCCGTTTGGGTGCTATCCTTGCCCAGCACTCGCAAAAAGAACTGGCATCTGTCCCCATGCGGGTTCAGGACAGCTGCGAGCTGGTCATGCTGCCCTATCATCGTCTGCATGAAACACCGACAATCTACAGGCAAAATCAGCAAAAAGTAGACGGTTTTGTCCTGACAGAGCTTGCGTATGCCTATTTGCTGCAAGAATGGGGAAGCTTCCCGATTCCGACATATACGCTTTCGATCAGCGAGCAAGAGTTTTACAAAAAGCTGTTTCAGCTCAGCCTGCGCAAACGCGATCTCGATTTTTCCAGAGTGTACATCGACTTTATTTTTGAGGCGAATCAGTACCTCGGATTGAAAGAAGTAGTCGGGGCAGACGCCATGCCGTACACGTTGTCTCCGGTGGAAGTGAACGACCAGATTTACGAGGCGGTGCTGGATGAGCATCTCCGCTTGTGGAAAGCAGGCAAAATCGACTTTTCCATGACGCGGATGAGCAACATCGTGCAAGATTTGACGGACCACGGAGTGCCGCATCAGTATGTGTTTCCTTCGCCGGAATCGGCCGCAGCGCAGTTTGAACAGATGGCTGCCGAACTGGCGGCGATCAAGCTGGCGGAGAGCCGGATTGCGATCGGGCATATCACAATCGGGGATGTCGAGGGGCAAAAGGAGAATCTCAACGAATGGGAGCTGCGGCAAATGCTTCTGCACAAGTCACTTTTGGAGTTCAGTGCCGAGAAAAAAGTGCCGTTCATCATCCAGAAATCGGCTGCCAGCTTTGAG
Organism: Brevibacillus sp.; assembly: GCF_003521185.1. NCBI lineage: Bacteria > Bacillati > Bacillota > Bacilli > Caryophanales > Paenibacillaceae > Brevibacillus > Brevibacillus sp. The sequence continues at coordinate 14,649 of NZ_DOTK01000045.1, read as the reverse complement.
ATCATCAGTTCATTCAAAGATTTGAAAATGCTGACGGACAACCTCACGCACTGTCTGTTACTCGCCTATTTGGAAAAGACGTTGCCGTTTCCCGTCCACGTCGGCTGGGGGGTGGGCAACAGCATGTACAAAGCAAGGATGAACGCCCAATCAGCGAACAGCATGTCTACAGCAGGCAAAACATCTGGCACGTACGTCGTAACAGACAGCGACCAGGTCATCGGGCCGTTGGGCGAGGAAACATGCTTGCAATACCGCAACCAGATCAACGACTACATTCAGCGGTTGAGCGAAGAGACAGACTTGTCTACCTTGCAGTTGCAAAAAATATTGGCGGTACTCGCGAAGACGGAAAGCAACGAGCTGACGGCGGACGAGCTGGCGTATCACCTCGGACTTACGGTGCGCAGCGCCAATCGCATCCTGAATCGCCTGGAGGAAAAAGGGGTCGCCAAAATTTTGTACAAAAAGCAAGAAAAGCTGCGGGGGCGCCCGACAAAGGTGTACCAAATCGAGTTGCCGGCGGAAGAGGACGGTCCGAAATAATAGACCGTTCAATAATTGGTAGCAATTTCGTCACGATTCAGTCACAGATTCCCAGATTTTGGACGGCTACTTTCCAGTAAGATGGAAGTGTAGAATCAAGTAGAAAGAAGGGGTCATTGTGAACAAGAAGTGGACTCTGTTGGTTTCGGCAGTTGCTTTTTCGGCGATGCTGATGACAGCATGCGGCGGCAAGGAGCAAGCGGCAAACACCAATTCTACAGAGGCTCCGGCGGCAGCGACGGATGGCAATGGAATCAACATCGAAGCTAGCAACTGGAAGTTCAACCAAGATGTTTATGAAGTAAAAGCAGGCGAAGAGTTTACAATCAATTTCAAGTCCACGGAAGGCTTCCATGGAATCGGAATTGAGGGCTTGGACGTCGATATTCAAAAAGACGGCAGCAAAACACTGAAAGTGGATAAAGCTGGCGAGTACAAAATTTTCTGCAACGTGATCTGCGGACCGGAGCACGGCAACATGATCGCGAAACTGGTAGTCAAATAAATGCCAAACCCAAACACTCTGGCTCGCATTAGCGGGTTGGGGTGTTTTTTATTTTGCCGATCCACTTTGCTTTACAGGGCGATGACACATGTTTTCCCGCCTTTTGGCACAGATTAAGGAGGAAAAGTTTTCAAGCTTGCTTTCACGAATGGAGATGACAGCTTTGGAAAGAAAGACGTACTACGTCACCATGCAAGCGGGAACGACGGTTGCGGAAATTCGCGATGAAAAAGGCTCCTCCACCTATGATTTTGAGATCGAGGTAACAGACGTGGAGGTCGGCATGATGCGCGATCTGTTCAACAACTGTATTCACGGCGACTTCATGATGTGGATGCACGGGCATACACTCTGGTCGGACATGCCGGATCGGGACAATGACGAGTACGATGACAACTTGCGGGAAATTTATCGGTTGATCTACCAGCACGGTACGGCAAAAACGAAGCAAGATTTGGAGCAAATGGGGCTTGTGAAGCTGTTCGGTTTCGAGAGAGCGGGAATCCGGCCGCTGTAATCAGCCTGCTTGAGAAATTACACATTTTTACATATTTATCCGACAAGCTTGCCACAACCGCTGGGAACAATGACGACGAACAAGGCCAAAAAACGAGTGATGCCTTGAGGCGAGCGCCATGAGTCAAGCAAGGCGAAGGCGCAAAACGAGCGAAAAGGAGAGAACAGCATGAAAAAGTGGACAAACAGCATGGTAGTAGCCGCAATCGCAGCGGGACTGGTATTGCCTGGTCTTGCACTGGCAGAGGAAACAACTCTCGCAACGACAGGGATGACGACAGCCAGTCGAACAGCACACAGCCACGGCGATCATGAGCGGGTGGACATCAAGGTTCGGCACGGGATGCACGGCAGCGCCCACCAAAAAATGTACATGCTGCTTTTGGCGGAAAAATATACGCCAGATAGTGTGGCCGAGTGGCAAGGAGTGTTCAAGGAACGGGAACGCCTGATGAACGAATTTGCGACTCTGGGGGAAGACCCGAAATGGAAGGCGAAGCGCGAGGAGCGCAGGCAGCTTGTCAGCAAGCTGAATGAGCAGGTGAAAAAAGGCGAGATTACCAGTGAGCAAATGGAGCAGCAGTTGAAAGACTGGAGAGAGAAAAACATGGGCATGCCGGGCATGAAGGAAGATCGCGAAGCCAGAAAAGCCCGGATGGAAAAGATGAAAGCGACGCACGAAGCGTTTGAAGCCGCGATTGAATCGGGGGATGCGGCGAAAATCAAGCAAGTGCTGCCGCAAATGCTGGAGCAGATGAAGGCAAAAAATACGGCGATGGCCCAGCGGCTGGAGCAGAAGAAGAAATAAGCGGATGAACGAGCAAAGGCGTGTGAACCAGGACAATGGTTCGAACACGCCTTTTTGCTGCGAGACATTTTAGCGAGGACAATGACAGGCTACTGACTGCTTATAGCAAACGAGAGCAAGAACGGTCAAGTTAGCCTATTCTGTGTTACTCCGCTTTTAACTGATTCGGCTCAACAGCCTTCGCCATCCAGTGCTGATCGGTTTGGACGTGATTTTTGCGGACGAACTTCGCTGCGCTGTATTTGAAGTCAGCGTAGGCGAAGGAAGCGGTGAGCCGGACGACATAGCCTTCCTGCTCGCCGCCAAACACGGATTGCCGCGTATAGCAGGCCCGCACCTTTTCCTCGTCCCATGGGCCGCGATAGAGCACAGGCGGAGTCTGCAAACCAAGAAGCTCTGCCCATTCCAATGTATCGTCCCAACTGAGGCAGACGTTGCGGTCATCCCAGACGGAAAACAGGTAGAAGTAGCTCGACAACTCCTCATAAAAAATCGAATGCTTGGCAAACACGTTCTCCCCGCAAATGCGATAGCCGGGTGGAAGGTGGTGGGCAATCGAGCCGTGCAGCATTTTGATCCAGTGGCGGGACGGATGGTCGCGGCTGTCGATCGAACGGGCGTGCAAGTAGTCGCGGTACAAGCTGGTGTTTTCTCCGTCCAGCTTTTCTGTCACGACAATTTCTTTTCCAACAAAATGCCGGGTATCTCGCAAAATCCGATCGTCGTCGGTTTTGCTCCGGGACCAGGGCAGGTGAAAGGTGCGCGGATACTTTTGATAGTGGCTCGTCGACTTATTTTCCATAGTGATCCGCCTCTTTGAAAAAGTATAGCTTCGTCAGCATGTCTGCCCCGACCAGATGGTAAATCTCCGACGCGCCTTCATCGCCGCCGTAGGCAATTTTCATGTGCATTTCGATCAGAGCGGCGGCCCGGAAGACAAGCTCGTCGGCAAATCCCAGCTCTTTCAGGAAATGAACGGCAATCTGGCTCGACACGTATTCGTGCCCGTAGTAGCTGCTGTGGCCTTTGGCTTGCTTGAAAACTTTTGTATACAATTTTCCCACGTCGTGAAACAGCGCGACAATTTGCATCAGCAGCTTGTCGTCCTCTTCGTAAAAAGTATTGACGTAATCGAGGACGTGGTACGTATGCTTGCACAGCGTGTGCTGATGGTGCGGGTTGTCTTGCTGAAAATCTTTCATTTGCTGAAAATAAGCGATTCCGGACAAGGCGGCAAACAGCTCGTCGTAGCCGGGTTCGCTTTGTAAAAGGGCGATAAACGCCTCTTTAGTCATCGGGTACGGCACAGGCTCATGCAGCAGGTGGATGGCGGCAAAGCCTTCCTGGTGCAAAGGAATATGCAAGTTTTTATGGTATTTGGCGAGAACCAGCTCATCCAGCTTGCGTTTTCTCGCCTGATTTCGTTGCAGGCAAATTTCAAACGGAGTGCTCACGTAGTAGCATTCCGCCGTCGCGTGCGGGAATCGCTTCAGTACGCTCATCCGCTTGTCCCGATCGACATTGGTGGCGTCGAAGACAACGTCGCTTCCTGCAGCCAACGCTTGCTCGATACGGGTGTAAACCTCGTGGAAAACGAGCGGATTTTTCCGGCGCTTGGCTTCATCCCCGAACAGCTCTAACCGAACGGCATCCGTGGACACGAGTGTCGCCCGTTCTTTTTTGGCGATCAGCCCGGCTGCGCGGGTTTTGCCGCTTCCGGGAATGCCCACCATCATGATGAATTTATTCATAAAATGACGCTCCCCTCAAAAAGTGGTTCCAATAGACGAGTGCAGGGGGTCGACAATTTAACCGATTACATGATTTTTCCGTCCTTTAACAAATAATTCCTTATAGTATAGCGTGTTTTTGCAAAAAGGGAAGAAAAAAATCCCGCCTCTGCCGTGGGCGATAGCGGGATTGCTTACAGCATGTCGGGTGTCCATTCTTGAATGGCTACCGTTTGTGCCAGCTGGCAAGTGCTGCACCAGCCGGTATGCAAGCACAGGTGCTTCTCGCGATCGGGGTAGCCGTTGTCCCATTTGGCGTCATCGATCTCCCGGTAAGGGCTGTAGTCGCCGTAAAAGTCGTACAGACGGCCTGCATCCGCAAGTGGCGTGTAGCATTGTGGGCAAGCTTGCGAGAGAGAAGCGAGCCCATTGCAAACCGGACAAAGATAATCCATGGTTTTCCCTCCAAAAACGTAAACGCTGGTTGTCGTTTTCTCTACTCTGCGTCAGAAGGAAAGCCGCTATGCATCCTGCCCGAAAGCTTCGCCGTCACGAAAAAATCCTTGCACCGCAAAAGAAAAGCGGCACAAGGATTGAATGCTTGCTGATTGTTGAATCAAGCTTTGAAGTTGTCCATGCTGGAGGAATGCCCTGGCTGCAATTTGGCATCCGGGTTGAAGTAGCCTACCGCATTGTTGACGGCCGTTGGCGCTTCCCCGAAGCCGACAGCAATCAGCTTGACTTTGCCCGGATAAGTCGCGATGTCTCCCGCCGCAAAAATGCCGGGAATGTTCGATTCCATGCGCGTGTTTACGACAATCGAACCTTTTTCCAGCTCCAATCCCCAGTTTTTGATCGGACCGAGCGAGGAGATGAAGCCGAAGTTGACGATGACGGCATCGACTTCCAGGTTGAGTTCTTCTTTCGTGGTGCAATTCGTCAGAGTCAGGCGTTCAATTTTTTCTTCTCCGTGAAGAGCGGATATTTCATAAGGTGTCGTGACGTTTACCTTGGACGACATGAGCATCTCTACGCTGTGCTCATGCGCACGGAACTTGTCTCTGCGGTGGATGAGATGGACTTCTTTGGCGATCGGTTCGAGCATCAAAGACCAGTCCAGTGCGGAATCTCCGCCGCCAATGACGGCGACGCGCTGCCCTTTGAAGGAGTTCAGGTCGGTGACGAAATAGTGCAGATTGGATTTTTCGTATTTGACGGCATCTGGGTGTTCCAGTCTGCGGGGTTCGAACGCACCTACGCCTGCCGTGATGATGACAGATTTTGCGTAGTGTACGCCTTTGTCCGTAGTGATTTCAAAAACGTCGTCCGCTTTTTTCTCTACGTTTTCCACTTTTTCTTCCAGACAAACGGTTTGCTGAAAACGTGAAAGCTGCTCCTTCAGGTTATTGATCAAATCTTGAGCCAATATCTTTGGGAACCCGGCTACATCGTAAATGTATTTTTCCGGATAGAGAGCTGACAGTTGCCCGCCAAGCTGGGGCATGCTCTCAATAATTTTCACACTTGCCTGCCTCATGCCACCGTAAAATGCAGTGAACAGTCCGGCAGGGCCTCCGCCAATGATCGTAATGTCGTAGATTTGCTCGTCCTTTTGCAGAAAATTCAATCGAAAGCACCTCCGAATATTCGAAAAACCGAACTCCTCACCCATTATAACCCAACAAAGGAAAGAAAAAAAAGCAGGGAAAAAAACGCCTCGATAGGCAAAAAACCCTTGCAAATCATGGTGGCAATCGATAAGATGAGGGTGACTGTAAAGAAATTGTCACATTTGTTTGTTTCTAAGTTTGTGCTTTTTTTCACAGGTTGGAACATATGACATAACAGGCAATTATTCCGATACGTCATTTTTTATTCACTTGGGCATCTTACTTGGTAACAGCCTACGTGAAATTTCGCACAATCTTCCTCTGGTTACCATTAACAATGAATGGAAGGGATACCGATGAGTGCACCCAAAATCCTCATTCTTGGAGCGGGATACGGCGGCTTGCTGACCACGTTGCAGCTGCAAAAAAAGCTGAATTACAACGAAGCGGAAATCACGCTGGTGAACAAGCACAACTATCACTACATCACGACCTGGCTGCATGAGCCTGCTGCTGGCACGGCTTCTGCCGACCATGCGCGGGTGAGTCTGGAAGGAATCTTGAACCAGGACAAAGTCCAGTTCATCAAAGGAACGGTTCAGGCGATCGATCCGCAGGAGCAACATGTCACACTCGATAGCGGCGAAGTGCTGACCTACGATTATCTCGTGATCGGATTGGGCAGCGAACCGGAGACGTTCGGCATCGAAGGATTGAAAGAGCATGCGTTCAGCATTCGCAGCATCAACGCTGTCCGCCATATTCGCGAACATATCGAGTACATGTTTTCCAAATACAAAAACGAGCCGCATCGTACGGACTACCTGACTTTCGTTGTCGGGGGAGCGGGCTTTACGGGAATCGAGTTTTGCGGGGAGCTGGGCGACCGTCTGCCGGAGCTGTGCCAGGAGTTTGACGTGGACCCGGAGCTGGTCAAAGTATATTGCATCGAAGCGGCTCCATCTGCTTTGCCGGGCTTTGATCCCGAGCTGGTGCAGTACGCCATGGATGTGCTGGAGCGCAAAGGCATCGAGTTCAAAATCGGCACGCCGATCAAGCAGTGCACACCAGACGGCGTCCTTTTGGCAACCGGGGAAGAAATCAAGTCGAAAACGGTTGTCTGGGCAGCAGGTGTGCGCGGCAACAGCATCGTCGAAAAAGCTGGCTTCGAAGTCATGCGCGGCCGCGTCAAGGTAGATGAATATTTGCGCGCGCCGGGCTATGAAAATGTGTTCGTTGTCGGAGATTGCGCCCTGATTTTCAACGCAGAAGGCCGTCCGTACCCTCCGACAGCGCAAATCGCGGTTCAGGAAGGCGAGACGCTCGGAGAAAACCTCGCCGCGCTGATCCGTGGCGAGCTACCACAGAAGTTTGTCCCTCATCTGCAAGGAACGCTGGCTTCTCTCGGAAAAGGCGAGGGAATCGGCCAGGTCGGTTCGAAAAAGCTGTTTGGCAGCACAGCGGCGATGATGAAAAAGGCAAGCGATCTGCGCTATCTGTACAAAATCGGCGGGGTCGGCCTCGCCTTGAAAAAGGTAAAGCTGTAAGCGATGCGCCACGCGAGTATTCAGGTCAGAGGGCTTATGACCCGCGACGAAATGGAGCGGTACAATGCCATGATGGAAGTGGGCGCCTTTTTGGAAGAGCAAGGGCGGCACGACCTGGCTTGGCATGTCCAGCGTGAAATTGATATTCTCATCCTGCCTGCCATCGATCGGCTGAAGGAAAAAGGCCGCGAGAGGGATCGGGAAAATCTGCGCTACATGATTGACAACGGACTTTTGGACGACGATGATGAGTAATAGCTACCCCCGGTGAGCGAAACGCCGGGGGTTTCGTGTACATACGGTCAGGAAGGACAAAGCGAAAGGAAGCGAGCGAATGCGGGAAGGGAAAGTGTGGCTTGGCGCCTGCGGAATCGTCATCCGCGGCGAGGAGGCGCTGGTCGTCAAAAAGGCGTACAGCGGGTTGAAAGGGCAGTGGTCGTTTCCGGCCGGATTCGTACAGCAGGGCGAGACGGTAGACGAGGCAGCCGTGCGCGAGGTTTTGGAGGAAACCGGGATTGAAGCAGCCGTGCGGCAAGTAGCGGGTATTCGTTCCGGGGTCATTCGCGGGTCGATCAGCGACAACATGGTTGTGTTCTGGATGGACTATGTAAGCGGCGAACCGCGCCCGCAGGAGGGGGAAATCGTCGAAGCCCGATTTTTGCCGATTCCTGAGCTGATGGAAGATCCGCTGTCTTCTACATACTTGAAAATCATCCTGCCAGACTACACAAAACGGGAAAAAGGGATGGAAGGGCAATCCTATGAGATTGATCCTGTCTTTCAGTACACTTCCTATAAAATCTTCAAGCAAAGCTGAGAATGAAATAGCTAAGCCGCGATGTTTCCGCTTACATCGCGGTTTTTTCTGTTATATCGGAGAAAAACTGTGTTGTGAAAAAAGGCAGTGATCTGATATAGTTAGATACATCAAAATAATCTGAAAATACATGCAATTAACAAAGGAGCATGTATGGAGAAAGGGGAGCTCATCATGAGACATAACCAAGAACAATGCCCGTACTGCAATGGTCAAGGGTATTTCCAGCTGCTCCTGGGTGGCACGGAAAATTGCCCGAACTGTGAGGGCGTAGGAAAAGACGCTCATCAGGAGTCCGCATCCGCAAACAAATAGCCGATACTTGCCGTTGCATAGAGCAAGAGCCGTCAGAGAGCTGGCGGCTCTTTTCGTCTGCGCTTCGCAAGGCTGCACATATTGACCTGTATCTGCCATTTTTGCTACACTAAATAGCGAAAATAGCCCGTCCTCCCTTGATTTGCCAACCAGCCTTGGCAAAAGCCGGAGGCGATGGCAGGAGGTTTGGCGGTCGATGAGCTTATTGCAATTTATGGTTTCCATCGTTTTGTTCACCGTGCTCGGTTTTGGCATTGGGTTTATTTTAAACATGATTTTGAAAACGACGTGGCTTCCGGTTGTGATCGCGGTCGGCGTGGTCGTTGGCGCCCTCGTTTATCAAAAAATCGTTCCGGGTGTCTGGGACGCGATCATTCTCGGCTGTGGAATGGCAGGCACAGTGGGCAGCGGCTGGACGATTGCCACCCTGCGCAAAAAAGGATACCGAATGTTTTAACAGGCGGAAAACAGGTCTTGATTCAGGGGCCTGTTTTTCTTTTTTTCGTCGTTTGCCAAAGCGGGAACATACAGAATGTTTCTGAAATCATCCAAAATTTGTGTATAGTTTCCTCCTCTTCGGGACATGACTAGAACCGAGAGGAGGTTTACCAAGAAATGAATGGGAAGCAGTTTGTAAGTATCCTCGCATTGTTCGTCCTCGTTTTGACGGCATTTGCAAGCGACGGATACGGCTACAACGTGGTAGGAGACCATAATCTTTCATCCACATTCGGAATCAAGGAAACCAAAGAGGGGCAACGGGTCGTAAAAAAACGGACAGTTTCGGCCAGCTCACTCACTCAAGTCATTGATAAAGCGGATGTATTCCTCGACCAATATCCGAAAGTTCGCGTCGTCGCAACCGGATACTATGCCGGGTTTGAATCGACCGGAAAGAACCCGTCTGATCCGTCCTACGGGATTACGTATTCGGGCGTAAAGGTTCGCCGGGACGATTACTCGACGATTGCAGCCGATCTGCGCATTTTTCCGCTGGGAACGGTCCTGTACATACCGGGCTACGGATACGGGGTTGTAGCGGACAAAGGCGGTGCCATTCGTGGCCACAAGATCGACCTGTACTTCGAGACCAAGCAGGATGTGTTCACCCAATGGGGCAAAAAATCACTCGATGTATATATCGTAAGACGCGGGGAAGGGAAGCTGACAGAAGCCTTTCTCAACAATCTGAACCAGAAGGGCATCGCGGCAATGGCTGAAGTGGCAAACTAGAGGTTTGCTGCGAGACAATGGAAGACAAAAAAACGTTCAAGGCGATGTGCTTTGAACGTTTTTTCATGCCGTGATTTATGTATGAATCAGCTTCACGAGCTGTTCCAGGCCATCGAGTATGCGCGGAGACGGGCGGCAATAAAGCCCTTCCTCCAGCAGGTGAACCTGGTCTTTTTGAATAGCTGTCATCTGGCTCCACTCTGGACGGCTCGTGATCGTTTCCCGCTTGATGCGCTTCAGTTCGATGCCGCACCAGACGACGCAAATATGATCAGGATCGCGCTCTTGCACCATCTCTCTGGTCGCTTTTACATTGGCGACCGGGAAGTCGGAGAATACGTTGACAGCACCGGCTATCTCGCTGACATCGGTCAGCCAGTTCGTTTGTCCGGGCGTATAGATCGGGTTCGGCCACCATTCCCAATACAGCTTGGGACGCTGCGTACAGGAAGCCGTCTGTTGTCGGATGCTTTCTATTCTTTCGTCAAAATGGGCGGCAAGCTGTTCCGCTTGCTTGTGAAAGCCTGTCGCCTCGCCGACCAGTCGGATGTCAGCGGCGATTTCGCCAATCCTTTGCGGGTTCAGCACGATATGCGAAAGCCCCAAGGCTTGCAATGCCTCCACATTTTTTTCCATTCCGGGAACGCTTAGCGAGGCGACGACCAGATCAGGCTGGAGTGCAGCCACCCGTTCCATGTCAATGGTCAGATCGGGACCGACGCGCGGCAGGTGCTGCCACTCCAAAGGCCAGTCGGAGTGATCGTCCAGCCCCACCACGTGCTCATGCAGACCTAAATAATAGAGGATTTCCGTATTGCTCGGACAGATGGACACGATGCGCATGTGATTCCCCCCTGTGGAAACATCCTAAAAAAACGGCTGCACCAGCAATGCAATCATGATACCCAGCCATCCGCCAATCAGCACTTCAATCGGCTGGTGTCCGAGCAGTTCTTTCAGCTTTTTCGCCTTTTCCTGGTTCGGGCGAACTTTTAACGATTTCATCCCTTCCAACAGGTGGTTAAATTCGTCCACCAGCTTGTTGAGGACGACGGCTTGCATGCCGGCATGCCGGCGAACGCCCGCAGCGTCGAACATGACGATCACGCCAAGAATGGCGGAGATAGCAAACATGTTGCTGGAAAAGCCTTCACGCAGTCCCACTGCGGTCGACAGAGCTGTCACGGCAGAAGAGTGGGAGCTGGGCATGCCGCCTGTGCTGAGCAACAGGGACCACTGCCATGTTTTCGTTGCGAAAAAATGGAGGGGAATTTTGATAAATTGGGCGATTCCTATGGCAAGCAGTGCAGCCCATAAGGGGAAGTTTTCAAAAATATCCGCCACGGAAAATCCATTCCTTTCTACTGTGCGCTTCTCTAGATTATTGTAACAGAAGGGCGTTGTCTTAATCCGTGAAGTTTTCATTTGGATTTTAAGCGCTGCCAATCTGTGGTACCATAAGGAAAGCTCCTGCTAGAGGGTCAGCCTGCAAGCCGCAGGCACTTCTTATCTAGGTAGCTTTTGCCATCAAGCAGGTGGAAAACGGAGGTGTGCATCCATGGGCTATCCCGTGCAGTATTTGCAGTTCATTGAAAAATTCAATGAAGGGGAGTTCTACGAATGCCACGATCTGCTGGAAGACATCTGGATGGAGGACAAGACCGACAAATTTTTGCAAGGCATGCTGCAATTGTCAGTCGGGTTGTACCATCTTGAATACGGCAACTTGAAAGGCGCTCGCTGGATGTTTGGCAATGCGCGGAAGTATTTGTCCCGCTACGGACCCGTGCATTGGGGGCTAGACGTAGAGGAAGTGCTTCGTTACATAGAGGACTGCGAGGCTGTGTTGCCGGATCGCGATGCGATTCCGTATGCAGAGGCGAAAGCCATGACGTTTCCATCCTTGCGCTTGCATGTAGACACATCGTGTTAAAACACAAATGTGCCCATAATTGTATCCTATCACAGCGAAAGAGGGAAGAGTATATGGAAGTAACCGTAGAAAAACGCTCACAGCTTGTGAGCTACGTATGTGATGAGCTGATCGTGCCGCTTTGGAAAGGGGAGCAGCTTTCCGAAGTGTACCCGGAACTGGAAGAAGCTTTTGCAGGCAGCCTCAGCGGCTTGCAGCAGGAAGGCGAAATCACGGGCGAGGCGAAAGAGCTGACAGTCATTCATGGCTTGAACCGGATTGCCGCGAAAAAGCTGCTCATCGTCGGCATGGGCGATCCGGCCAAATTTGACTTTGTCGCTGCACGCAACGCATGGGGCCGGGCAGCCAAATCAGTCGTGTCCAAAGGAAACGCGAAAAACATCGCAATCGATTTGCCGACAACCGGGCATTTGAGTGCCGAGCGTCTGTCCCAGGCAGTGACAGAGGCGTTCGGTCTGGCAGAATACAATTATGAAGGCTATCGTCAAAAAGCGAAGCGGGAATTTGCGCCAATCGCCACTGTGCGAATCTTGGCAGCGGACGATGCTGTAAGCGCTGTACAGGCTGGCGTGCTGCGGGGGAATGCGCTCGTTTCCGGTACGAATCTGGCGCGTACGCTCGTCAATGAGCCAGCCAACTACTTGACGCCGCGCGCTCTGAAGGACGCAGCTGTCGCTGTGGCAGAGCGTTACGGCATGACCGTGGAAGTTCTGGAGAAAGCCAAGCTGGAAGAGCTGGGCATGGGCGGAGTTCTCAGTGTCGCAAAAGGCAGCGAGCTGGAACCGTACGTCGTAGCCGTCAAATATCAGGGAAGAAAAACGTGGGATAACGTTATCGGCCTGGTTGGAAAGGGCGTTACTTTTGACACGGGCGGTATTTCCATCAAGCCGGTAGCGGGCATGGAAGACATGAAGTCGGATATGGGCGGCGCGGCTGCCATGATCGGCGCGCTGGAATCGCTGGGCCAAATGAAGCCGGAAGTAAACGTGCTCGCGGTCATTGGAACAGTGGAAAACATGCCGTCGGGCACAGCATTCCGTCCTGGCGACGTGATCACGACCATGAGCGGAAAAACGGTCGAGATCATCACGACAGATGCGGAAGGCCGCCTCGTTTTGGCCGATTGCATTACTTATGCAAAAGACCAAGGAGTGTCGTGCATCGTAGACGCCGCCACGCTGACAGGCGGAATCGTCGTTGCGCTCGGACATTACTGCTCCGGGGCAATGACGAACGACAAGGCGCTCATGGATGAGCTTTTGCAAGCAGCGGATGTTGCTGGCGAACGCCTGTGGCAGCTCCCGACCTTCGAGGAGTACCGCAGCCTGAACAAGAGCCGCTTTGCCGACCTGAAAAACTCGGGCGGACGTTACGGCCACGGCATCATCGGCGGCGTTTTCCTCCAGGAGTTCGTCGGCGAGACACCATGGGTACACCTGGACATCGCTGGCACAGCGTACACGGCCACAACGGGCGACATGCAGCCAGCTGGCGGTACAGGCGTCATGACGCGCACGATTGCCGAATTTGTAGCAAGCCGCAGCCAATCCTAAACACGAAAAGGAGTGCATTGACATGAGCCAAAATCCTAGCAACGAAGTTCGCCGCCAAATGTTGGAGGATGCGAAGACGATCGCTGTAGTAGGACTGTCCAACAAACCGGATCGCACCAGTTACATGGTCGCACAGGCCATGCAAAATGTCGGCTACCGCATCATTCCGGTCAACCCGGTTATTGCCGGGGAAACGGTATTGGGCGAAAAAGTCGTTTCCAGCCTGGCAGAAATCGATCAGCCTGTGGACATCGTCAACGTTTTCCGCAAAAGCGAAGACATTTTGCCTGTCGCAGAAGACGCCCTGAAAATGCAACAGAAGCCGAAAGTGTTCTGGATGCAGCAAGGGATTGCCAATGAAGAGGCGGCAAACCAAGTTCGCGCCGAAGGCATCGAAGTCGTGCAAGATATGTGCATCAAGGTAGACCATGCGCTGCTGCGCGTTGGCAAGTAAGATTTTTTCTTTTTGCTTCTCTTTGGAAGGCGGGGATGACGTCAAATCGTCATGCGCCCTATGACCTGAGCTAACACTCGTGTTGCAACGGTTGGTACAACGGGATGCTACAACAGGATACTACCTTGCGAAAAGGCAAAGGGCCTCCGCTCTCACATGGCGGGGGTCTTTTTGCAGCATGAGCAGGTTCGGTTCGGGCTGGTTTTCGGGGGAAACGCGCTGGAGGCTTACTTGGTATGTGGTACGGCGCTGGCCCACGCTTTGCAGGAGTTGCACTTTCGCCGTCATTTTTTCTTGCACGTTATCGCTTTCGCTGGATATGATAAGAAAAAGCAGGACAAGCGGACAAAGACAGCAAGGAGTGGGCCTATGTTTATCCATCCATCGACAGACACCAAGCGCGACCGTATCCCCCCGAACCAGAAGCAGACGACGGGTTTTCCCGTACTTCACTACGGAGATGTTCCAGAGTACACGGACCTGTCCACCGAGTGGAGCTTCCGCCTGTTCGGCTTGGTCGAGGAAGAAGTCACATTGACGTACGAACAAATGATGGCGCTGCCGACAGGCGAAGTGACGAACGACATTCACTGCGTCACAGGCTGGAGCAAGCTGGACAACGAGTGGCAGGGCATCCCGGTAGACGAAGTGCTGAAGCTCGTGAAAATAAAGCCGGAAGCCAAGTACGTCATGCTGCACGCCGAGCACGGCTGGACAGTGAACATGCCTTTGGCCGACTTCACGAAAGCAGGCAACCTGTTCGCCAACAAACACAACGGCGAGAACCTGACCCCCGAACACGGCTGGCCGCTGCGCTTCGTCATCCCGCACCTCTACTTCTGGAAAAGCGCGAAGTGGGTGCGCGGCATCGAGTTTATGGAGAAGGACAGGCAGGGATTTTGGGAGAAGAATGGATACCACATGTATGGCGATCCGTGGCTTCAACAACGTTACGCTTGGGATTAATTCCCAATAAAAGGAGGCGAAAATTCGCCTCCTAATCTGCCACTTTTTTTCCGTTTTTGAATCTCAGCAAGCTCATTTTCGAGGTGGCGTACATGCGACTCGGACATACGTCAAAT
>NZ_DOTK01000007.1:0-124885 GCF_003521185.1 Brevibacillus sp. | reverse complement strand
TATTACAATCCTTCACAAAAAAAGATTGCTTTTTTACTATTTAGTTGATGGTATTTTTAACCATCAATAACTTTTATTAGGGGTGAAAGAATCGTGGAAAAAGAAATTGTTCGCGGAGCAAACAAGGAAATCATTGGGGATGGAGGTATGTTAGGAATTTCGAAGTTTGGAGTTGGTTCAAATTTCAATACTATTCAATCTCTGACAGATAAAAATAAGGGGGGCCGATTGTGCGCTTCTTCCTCTTCTTCAAGTAGTGGTGCTGCCACTATCGGTAAAAATAACCGATAATTCTTATTTTGCCGGGGAAGACATCGTTTCAACATGAAGTTTATTTAAGCCAAATTCAAAATGGAGCTTATTGACAACAATAGTTACCCGCTATTTTGAATTTGGCTATCTACATAACTTTTAAAAGAGTAGAACAAAAAATAAAATGATGGTGAATTAATATGACTTCTAATTATCGGATCAACAGATTTCTGTGTCATTCCTTACAGAATGGAGATGTAGTAGTTCAAACTGCAAATGGAGTAATGAAGATTCATGATAAAGATCTCATTGATTTAATTCAATCGTGGGATCGAACTGGCAAGAAAGAAATTTCAGAGTCTGTGCTTGAACAAATTTTCAAAGAAGAAAAAGAGGAGGTTATTGGTTTTCTAGCAAGCAATGGGTTAATACGTACAGTGAAAGAAAAAATGCTCCGAATAGATTCCGTTACTATTATGACCAATGATGATTTTTTAAGGTCAATATTAATGAATACATTAGTTGAAGATTTTCAAGAGAATCTGGCAATCACGTCACTTTCAGTTGATGACATGCAGCCTTGCGAGGAAAATGAATTATCCCTTGTATTTCTAAATCCCTATAACAAAAGTTTAGGAAAAAGAATCAGGGATAGACATATGGAATCAAGCAACTCTTATTTATTGATGAGTTATATATACAACAATAAATTTTATATGGACTCGCTTTATAACCGTAATTGGGTTAATCCATGTCATTGTTGCCATATAGGTCATATTGAATCGCATATGAGAATTGGAAGTGCTGATAATTTAACTTATCAGCAAGTCATTGACATGCTGTATTCTCTGGAGGAAGACATCAAAATCGGCGTTCCTTTAACCAATAGCCAACGAGTTATTATTGCATCATGTTTGATTAAGCGTATGCAATTACTTTTTCATGATTTTACTTACTCAAAAATTCATCATGAAGATATTAATAGAGCGATGGTCATGAAACTGGATAATTTTAAAAAATATGAAGATACTTCGATTCATTGGGAGTTGTGTGATTGTTATGAATAACATAAGTGAAGATTTATTAGTAGAGCAGAGAAGAAAGAATGATTTTGCGAATCATTTACAAGCAGAAGTTCTCTCTAATAGTTTATTGGATCAAGTTGTTAAGATGCATCAGGAAGGATGCTGGATATCAGAAATAATGTATGAATATGAGGAAGAGCTACTAGAGTGGATGGAATTAGTGGAATTTACAGATATTATACCGAAGTATTACGAAAAATCATTCCAATTTCAAATTGAACAAAAAACTATTGAACGCACTAGGAGCTGCCGAACATTTAAAGAGAATTGGAACATAAATGCGGATGATTTTGGGACCATCCTTCGAGACTCATTCGGCAGATTTTCCAACACTTTAACCAAGAACTATCCTTCTGCTGGAGGCTTGTATCCGGTTTTACCGCTCGTATATGTATTTGACGAAGGTGTCTTAAAAGGGATTTCTGTTAAAGGATGCTATTTGTTTCATTCCTCGAAAAATGAACTGATTTTACTTAAAGAATACGATGAGGAACTTTTAAATTTAGTAATCAATCAAATTAACCCTTCTGACCGAAGTTTATTTTCTAAAATCGCTATTGGCTATGCCATTGATTTAAAAAGAGCTATCACCAAATACAGAAAACGAGGGTACAGATACGCATTAATTGAAATTGGCGCAATGTGTCAGAGTTTCAGGGAGACATTAAGTAGGTTTGACAGTAGCTTAGGTGAATTTTGTTTTGCGGGGTTTAATGACAATGCCTTGACTCATTTATCTGGCTTAAACGCAAGATTAGCGCCAGTAACATTAATTCAGTGGTTTGGTGAAAGAAATGATATTTGATGTGTCGAAAAGAAACTTTGGTTACAAGGACTCACTCTTCAACAATAGACCAGTTTATTTAGCGACTTCAAGAATCGGAACATTCAGGAGGGAAGACGGTGGAATAGGACCAGTAGATTGTGGCGCTATTTCTCAAAGAAAAAGAAAGTCAGTTTTAAAGGCGTTTTCTGAATCAATAGAGCGCAGAGCATTAGTAATTGGAGCTAGAGGGGACGCCATTGAGGGTTTGGCAGAATCGTTTGACATAATGAATCGTAAGGTTGCAAAGATCCCTAGACGATTTACGCAACTATGCAAGGAAGATTCTATCGTTTGTGATACCACGGGTACAGCAGCACACTTTAATAGTAAGCTGGCTCAATCAAATGCAATTAAAGAATTATTAGAGAAAAATTCAACGTTTCTTTTTTGGTATGGGAGACAAGGGAAAAAAATTGATTTATCTCAACACTATTCTATATACGTTAGTCTTTTTCAAGCAGAAGGATATCAAGTACAAGCATACGTAGAAGAGACATTTAAACCATTAAAAGTAGTATTTGTTTTTGCAAAGAATGCAAATCACATTACTCCCTTTACTTTTATGACAGGAGTAGGCTCAAGTATTTCTCTTTCGAATGCTATTCACAAGGGCTTGTCAGAAGCATATTTACTAAAAAACGTTTATGATGACTATTTTTATAGATACCAACTTGAAGGGCTTGAACCGAGTTCGTACACGGCGATTGTCCTAAAAGCCCAAACTGATAGCGAATGTCTAAAACACCTTGAACTGTTCAACAAGCTGGATACTTATCAAGAAGTGGACGAAGATATCACGCTGTCTGAAGCCGAGGTAGAAACTGATCTGATTGTGAAAAATTTACCAGTTTGGGTCAAAGAGTTGCACACTACAGTTTTATATCAAACCGTAAATAAAAATCTAATTATCATTAAAGCATATTCGCCTAATCTCTATAATCATGTTGCACTGAAAACGTATATTGATCTTGATAGAGATGTGAACAGGTATACAGTTAATTTAACTCAGGATACTTTGAATCATATACCAACGTGTCCAATATTATAAAGGAGCTTTTCCATGTATTATGTAACGAATAGTCCCAATCATGGACATGCTTTTGTGGCAAATCGAATATGGATAAACAAAGAAATATTTCAGTGCGGGTATTCCAATTGTTATGTAGATTGTGCAATACACAAAGCTGCCTATGGAAATTCAGTGAAGAATAACAGCAGGAAAGCAATGGCTGCTGCAATTGGGGAACACCTTGAAAGGCTAGCGCTTTTTGCCCCAAGGATGAAGGCAATTCAGGAAAATGGTAGCGCCAGCACAGAAGCCTTTAATTTAATAACTGGAGATACAATAAAAATACCTTTGGATTTTGTCATTTTAGAGTATGGCCATCCGATTTTTAAAGATAAAGATATGCATAGCTCTTTCAGTGATACTTGTGGAGTAGCTTCACATACTTCCAGTGCTTATGCAATAGAAGCAGCATTTTTAGAATTTATCGAAAGACAGTCGCTAATACATACATGGTTAACTAAGAAAGCAGGAAGATTACTATCATTAAAATTATTGGAAAAACAAATCGTTTGCAATATTATACAAATGAGCAAGACATATAAAGGAATTCAGGAGTTTTACTTGGTTGATATTTCAATAACGGATGACGTCCATGTCGTACTAGCTTTAGGTTTTGGAAAAGAGTCTTTCAGTATTGGGGCAGGGGCACATTGGAATCTGTTAGATGCGGTTAATCGAGCCATGAACGAGTATTTTCAATTTATGACTGGTTTTTGGGGAAGGGAGAACGAGGGGGAAAGTATAGACGGCGACTTGTATTATGACTTTTGTAACTCATTAAGCCCAGAGAAATTTCGAGAAGAATACGCATTCTTGACTGATAATAAAAGGCAGCTTGAGGAGAATATTCCCTTAACGAAAACATCTCAAATAGACACGTTCATTGAAAGAGTTCAAAGAGTGGTAAATGATCTAGATATTTCTGTTTACGCAACGTGTGTTCCTGAAACAATGGAATTCAACACAAAGGTTGTTAAAGTATTCTCACCTGATTGTTATCCGCATATGAATACGGCTTTACTTGATCCACAAAAATATCGCTTCTCCAGAAAATTTGATCGATCTATATATAAAAACTTGAACAAGCTGATTCCGTTCCCATAAGAAACACTTACATGGTTTGCTCAAGGATTCATTACGTTCAAAAATGTAAAAAAAATCAAAAAGAGAAAGGAAAAGGGACCGAATGCTTAGAAAATCATACGAATTTTTTATCGTATTTATCAAGTCGATGATCGATGAAAAAATTGCGTTAGCCTGGTCGATCCTGTTGCCTCTGTTGTTGTTTTTTTCTATCAATTACAGTTGGTTTCACGCCAAGCCGGATGTTTCGAAAGCTGTTTATTACTACGCCAGCTTTTGGGCCTTCTCTGCGGTGCTGGTAGTGTTTAACGGGATTGGGCTAAGATTAACCGATTTTCGAGAATTAGGCATCCTGAAAAGTTTTGTCTTCATCTGCGGTTCAAAAGTTCCTATTATCGTGGGACTTTTACTCAGTCAAATTGTTTTTGGGCTGGTTAGTCTTGCTTTGTTTACGCTTGTTATTTCCATCGTCTTTGATTACCCTATTTTTCTTCTGTTTTTCACGGCTGTGTGTACCTATCTAGTTGTTTTACTCCCGCTGTTTATGTTGTCGCTATCAATCGCAAGCTTGTCGGTAAGAGCGTCGTCTGCCTATACGCTTGTCAATATGCTGATTTTTCCGGCGACGTATTTGGCTATCTATCGTGGCGAGTCTACCGATTTTTTCACTACTATCCTTTACTATTTAAATCCGGTTGAATATGTGTTTCGCTTTTCCGTGTTTACCTATGATGCATTGACCAATAACCTTCACCTGAATAGTAACCACCTGTTTCTTTTGGTCATTTCGCTGGTCTACATCGCGATTGGGGTCATTGCATGGTCGAAAATAAAAATCGCTTCAACCGTAAGAAGAACCTAATCTAAAACAGGAAAGAGTGGAGAACAGATGATTGAATTAAAAAATATATCGTTTTCCTACCCGAAGAGTGAAAAGAAAGCGATCAATCAACTGAATATGAAACTGGAAGCAGATAAGGTCAATGTGGTCATTGGCCTGAATGGGGCAGGGAAAACAACGCTTTTTGATTTGCTGACGGGAGTGTTGGCGATTCAGGAGGGCGCGATTGACGGAATCCCGCAAGCGACAGAAATCGTATATCAAACGCAAAGCTTGTACTTTTCCCCCATTTTGAAAGGCAGGGACATTGCGCGACTTATTTTACATATAGCGGACAGAGCGTTCGATAAAAATCCGGAGAGGTGTTTGTCTCTGATGGATGACCGAGAAAGAGAACTGGTCAGGGAGCTTTGGAATCGGAAGTTTGGGCAAATGTCTGTTGGCGAAAGGAAGTGGCTGCTCGTCACCTTGTTTGCCGAGATTAACAAAAGCTTCTATTTGTTTGACGAGCCAACGAGTGGGGTTGACCCTTCGGCCAGATTAAAAATATTGAACAAGATTGCGGGCATAGCCAAAAAAGCCGGGCACACCGTTATGATGTCGACTCATCAATTGCAGGAGCTGGAATTTATCGATTGCAAAATTTTCATTCTTCATGCGGGGAATGTGAAGTATGCAGGCTCCTACCAGGATTTGCTGACTACGTACAATACCCCTAATCCGGACAAGGCGTTTCAGTACTGTATCGAAAGCGATGACCGCCCCATGGGAATTGCCCATTACTAACTCCATTCGCTATATAAGCAAAAGGCATTGTCGGCGGAAGAGAGACAATGCCTTTTCGCTGTTCAGGCTGAACGCAAACCGGATTTGCTGCTTAACGCTCCCAAGTCTTCGTTAGTTCAATAGCGGGCCAGACTTGCTGCTTGCGGAAGCTGGCGGGACCGATGGCTTGCGGGTCAAAAGCCTTTAGCCGCGCTGATCCCGATGAGCGCAAACTGGTCGAGCAGGGTGCGGTCGCATTCCGGGGGCGGGGTGCTGCGAAGCATCTCTGCCATCACTTGAAAAAAAGCCAAAGATGTCCACGCATCTGGTTGGGTAGCGAGGGAGAGCGACAGGGCGGGCGGCTCTTTGGCTGCGGCCAGCGGTGCTAGAGCAAACTGCTTCTCGAAGGCGACAACCTGCGGCAAGTCGGCGTCCCTCTTCACCTCCACACGGCCGATGAGCCAGACGTTACGGGTCGGGGCCGTATCACGGGCGTATGCGGCGGAGGATTTCCTTTCCAGTTCGGGCCAACGAGCAAGTAGCGTGCTGCCTCCTGCCGGGTTGAGCGGTTGGAGACGTTGCGAAACGTATTCGTGTACACGTCCAGCATTTGCATGGTAAAGTAACGGTTTTGCGGATTGGCGGGCACGCTCAGCAAGACAGGCGTTCGGGACAAGTCAAGCCAGGCGCTCATGTACAGCGTATCGGAGTTGGGCGTGACGATATCCCGGTAGGGGGGAGTCGCAAGCGAGTAGTCTGGGGAATAGTGCTATTTTTCTGCACCGCGCTGCGTTTTTATACCAAATCGAACAGCCGCCTAAAAGCCGCTCGCCATGGTGACGACCCACTGTTCTCCCATCATTCATGGCTTCACCCGACTCGTCCGTGGTTCACATGGAGAACAGCATAAATGCAGCCGGGTTTTCGTGTGAAAAACGCCCTAGAGATAATGAGGAATAAGTAACGGAAAAACAAATAAATAACCAATTATATCCAGTTAATTTGAATCAATTTTCCCTGTAATTTCTAAATTCTCTTTGAAATAGGAAAATGATCCCGGTAAGATGAGGAGGTTCTTGAATAAACAGGATTGAGGGGTCAGGCATGAAAAGACGAAGTTGGCTATCATTTTTAGTTGTAAGCATGTTTGTGTTCGGAAGTGTCCTGCCTGCGAGTGCGGCAGGGAACTACAACGTTGTCGAGAGCGGAACGAAAGTAGAAATGGAAGGGAAGTTCTCCTTCACAGTCCCGGAAAATATGATCTTTCTCAATAAAGACGACACGATCAAAATGGAGAAAGAAAATGGCGACATCCCGACCATGAACGAAATCGGGAGCGTCCATCCGATCGAAGACAGCGAAAATTGGGCGTTGTTTATCGAATACGAAGACACCGGACATATTAGCGACGACGAGCAAAACGAAATCGATGCCGAAGAACTGCTGCAAAGCTACAAGGACGGCACCGAGGAAGCGAACAAGCAAAGACAGCCGGAGGAGCAGTTTCATGTGATCGGCTGGAATGTAAAGCCGTCCTATAACGCGGCGACGCATGAACTGGAATACTCCATGCTTGCGGAAACCGCGCAGAAAACCCAGTTTTTGAACTACAAGCTGCAAGTTTTGACGCGTACCGGCCATGTTTCTTTCATTCTTGTGACGGACGTTCCAGCGCTCGCGAAGGACAAGCAGACATTGCGGGAAAAAATCTTGAAAAACTTCGTCGTAAAAGAAGGCCAGCGCTACAGCGATTTTGACGCCAAGACAGACAAGGTCGCTGAATACGGGCTGACTGGCTTGATTCTCGGAGGCTTGGGCGTTGCCGCTGCGAAGAAGCTGGGCTTCCTCGCCCTGATTCTCGCCTTTGCCAAAAAAGGTTGGATTATTATCGTCGTGCTGTTGGGCGCGATTGGCGGCTTCGTGAAAAAGCTGTTCAACAAAAAGAAAAACAACGCTGCACCGACCGATTCGGACGAGGAAAAACCGTCCGCGTAAAAGCTCGACAAAACAAAGAACGATTGCCAAAAAGACAGCCGGATTTTTCGCTTTGGGCGAGAACGAGGCTGTCTTTTTCATGCGGAAAGGGAGAGCGGGAAGGGACGAATCTCGCAAAAAAATCGAGAATGACAAGCAGGCAGGAGGGAATACAATGGAAGAGGAAAACGTTTTTTTGGAGGTAGCCGTGGAACAGCACCTGGACTTTTTTGTGATGAAATACGGATATGTGGGCGTGTTTTTTTCGCTTGCGCTTGGGGTGATCGGGCTGCCGATTCCCGATGAAGTCTTGATGACGTATACCGGATACGCTGTGTCGCGCGGAGTTTTGCAGATGCCGTTTGCCGTGCTGAGCGCTTTTTTGGGAGCGGCGGCAGGCATCACCGTCAGCTACTTGATCGCGTCCAAATGGGGGTTGCCGCTTTTGCTCAAAGTGGGGCCATATTTGCATTTGAATCCGAAAAAGATCGAGTCCACGCAAAAGCTGTTCGCCAAGTACGGCACCTTCTTGTTGATTGTCGGCTACTTTTTGCCGGGTGTCCGCCACATCACGGCTTACTTGGCAGGGATGTCCGGGATGAAGTATCGCGTCTTCGCGGTGTTTGCCTATACGGGAGCTTTTTTGTGGAGCATCACTTTCTTGCTTTTGGGCAGAGCGCTGGAAAAAGAATGGTTCAAAGTCACCGTCTATGTCAGGCATTACGGCTTGACGTTTTTGCTGATTGGCGGGGCGATTGCCATTGCATGGTACTTGTTGATGAAGTACAGACAAAGCTTGAAGACATGACAGGAAAAAAATGTTGAAAAAAGGCTTTACAAACCGACGGTCGGTTTGTATTATTAGATCAGAAAGCAATGACTGATTCCATCATTCATAAAAAAGGTGACGAGGAGAGTTGTACCGTGATCATGACTTTGTTCTGGATCTTTATCGACTTGATCCCATTTATCGTAGCGTTTCAAGTGCAGCCGCCGACACTCGGGTTTGCCATCGGCTTCGTTCTCGCCCTGC
Source organism: Brevibacillus sp. (assembly GCF_003521185.1). NCBI lineage: Bacteria > Bacillati > Bacillota > Bacilli > Caryophanales > Paenibacillaceae > Brevibacillus > Brevibacillus sp. The sequence continues at coordinate 115,957 of NZ_DOTK01000007.1, read as the reverse complement.
TGATCTATTTGTTTCAGAAAAAGCGATTCGGGGAAGTGACGACGATTATCGCGATCAAAGTATTTTACTTCTTTTGCGGCTTCTGGATTGCCTTGTTCTTCCCTGTGTTTCATCTGTTCGACTTTACCCAATTGTTCATGTACGCGATTCTTGCCCTGGCAGCCATCTGGTCGCTGTGCATCAAAAAGCCGTTTACGCTTCAATACGCGAAAAAAGTAGTGCCGGAGAGCTTCACCACGCATCCGCTGTTTCTCGCCTCGAATTTTTGGTTGACACTTATCTGGGCTGTTGTGTTCGCACTCTCGCTCGTTTGCTCCGTACTGTTTGCGCTCGCGATGATTTCCGGAGAAACAGGCGTTTTGCTGGTCAATATTTGGAACATCGTCGGGATCGCCGCTACCATCCTCGTGCGGCCTGTAGTGAAGCGTTACTTTTTGAAAAAGCAAGCCTGAGACGAGGCATCGCATGAACGTGCGAGCCTGATATTTTACTCACCCACAAACCGACAGTCGGTTTGTTGGTGCAAACAAGGAGGCAATCACCTGTTATGGAAAAGAAAAAACGCAATCCGAAGCTGATTTTGGCCGCCGTTTTTCTGCTGGTCGTCGCTGTAGTCGGCTACTACGGTTACCAGAGCTATTTTTACGTCAAAACGGAAGATGCTGTCGTGACGGGCGAGATTTACAAAATTGCCCCCAAGGTGGCGGGAAAGCTGACGCATGTGACGGTCGATGTCGGCAGTCAGGTGCAAAAAGACGAGATCGTGGCTGAACAGGAGCAAGTCAACGCGGCAAGTCCGACCCAGGTGGACAGCTTGATGGTCCGTTCCCCGATCGACGGCGTGATTTTGCAAAGAGCCGCCAAGGAAGGCGAGGTCATTGGGGCAGGCAACACGTTGGCGCTGGTCGTCGACAAGCGGAAGCTGTACGTGGAAGCACATGTGGAGGAAGCAGAAGCGGGCTATATCCAGGTCGGGCAGCCGGTCGATATCGTGCTGGATAAATACCCGGGGCAAACGTTCCGCGGAACGGTCAATCGCATCGGCGAAGCTACCCAGTCGACATTTTCCTTGCTGCCGTCAGTGAATGCGAGCGGAAACTTCACCAAAGTAACCCAGCGTATCGCTGTAAAAATTACGTTTGACGAGGGGCCGTACGACTTTCAGCCAGGTTTGAATGCCAATGTGTCCATCCACGTGCGATAAGGATGTGTAGCGATGAGTCCTCAAGAAAATTTTTGGCCGGGTGTGTTTGCGATCGTGCTTGGTACGTTCATGGCTGTGCTCGATACGAGCATCGTCAATGTGGCGATTCCGGAAATGATGAATGTGTTCGGGGCGTCGACGGAGGAAATTCAATGGGTCGTGACCAGCTATACATTGACGATGGCTGCTGTCATTCCGCTGGCCGGGTTTTTGGGTATCCGGTTCGGCATCAAAAAAAGCTATCTCGCCAGCCTGTTCCTGTTCACAATCGGTTCGCTGCTGTGCGGCCTGGCTGTCAGCAACGGGACGATGATCGCGGCGCGAATCATTCAGGCGGCAGGCGGCGGACTGATGATGACGATCGGGCAATCGATGATTCAATTCGTCGTCCCGCGCGAAAAAATCGGCCCAGCCATGGGAGTATTCGGCATCTCGGTCTTTGTCGCTCCCGCTGTCGGGCCGACGTTAAGCGGCTATTTCGTCGAGCATCTCGACTGGCGATTCATTTTCACGGTGAACATTCCGTTTGGCATTTTGGCGATGTTTCTGGTGTGGCGCTGCTTGCAGGAAAGCGAAGCGAATCGCAAACAGCCTTTTGATCTGCAAGGGTTTGTCTGGTCGGCCGTTGCGCTGGTGAGTCTTCTGCTCGCCGTGACGAAAGGCGAGGAGTACGGCTGGGACTCTTTTACGATCGTATCGTTGCTGATGAGTGCCTTGATCTGCGGGTACATGTTCGTGATGCGAGAGCTGTCGACGGCTCATCCGCTGGTCGATGTACGGTTGTTCGCCAATCGGCAGTTTACGCTCGGTCTTTTGGTAAACAGTCTGATTATGGTCGGCAATTTCGGCGTCATTTACCTGCTGCCAATCTACTCGGAGAACATGCTCGGTCGCACGGCGATGGATACCGGGCTGATGATGCTGCCGCAAGCGATTGCCTCCGGGATCGTCACGCCGATATGCGGCATGCTGGCGACGCGCATCGGTTTGAAGCCTTTGATTGTCGTCGGTCTCGCTTTATGCATCGTGCCCGGATATTTTTTAACCCAAGTCGATTTGAACACCAGCATGTCGACGATTCACTGGCTGCTTGCCTTGCGCGGGATCGGACTCGGCATGTGTCTGATGACTTCCATGCAAATTCCGCTGGTGGCCGTGTCTGAGCCGGAACGAGTGCCCGCAGCTTCGGTGATCACGAATATTTCCCGGCAAGTGGCTACCTCGATCGGCATTGCCGGATTGATTTCCTTGTTTACCAGAAGAGGCGCGGTGCACGCGGCACAAATGGGCGAGCAGGTCACGACCACGCGGCAATCCGTCGTGGAGACGCTGTCCCAATGGCAGCAAATGTACGTGGCAAAAGGCATGTCGCTTTCGGAAGCCTATTCGTCGGCTGTCGGATTGCTCGGTCAACTCGTGCGAAAATACGCGGCAATCGCTGCGCTGCAAGATAGTTTGTTCGTGGCGGTTCTCGTGCTGGTAGCGGCGTTTTTGACCATGCTGATTGTGAAAGAAAACAAGGCCGCGCTGCAAGCAGGCCAGGAAGCGAGTCGTTCGGCGATCGTAGATTGATCGATTTTTCCCCATCACTTATCAGGAGGGTTTCCCATGAAAAAGTATAAACAGCGGCTGGCTGTATTGGCAGGAAGCGTCGCAATGATCTGCCTGGCTGGTTGCGGATCGGTGCAGCCTGTGGCATTGTCGACAGACACTGTCCAAGGGGCGCAGGCGACAGCGAAAGAAGCGGGGACGCATGTGTTCAGCGGAAAAATGGTCGGGATTGAAGAGGTGACGATTTTCCCCAAGACAGCGGGCAGAGTGAAAGCCGTTCTTCACGATACAGGCGACCGGGTAGAAGCAGGTGCTCCGCTTGTGGAGATGGAGACAGTCGAGCTTGCGGCGAGTTTGAGCATGGCCAAAGCGGAGCTTGCCATGGCACAGGCGAAGTGGGAGGAAGCGAAAAAAGGGCCGAGGGCGGAAGACTTGCAATACGCAAAAGCGGGCTGGCAACAGGCTGCAAGCAAGTATGAAGAAGTGAAAAACGGCAAGCGGCCCGAGGAGCTTTCCCAGCTCGCGGCGTCCGAACAGTCGGCGAAATCCGTCTACGAATCTGCCAAAGCCAAGTATGCGCGGGCCAAAGCTTTATACGAGCAAGGCGGCCTTTCCAGTCAGGGGCTGGACGATGCGCAGACCGCTTTGGCGCAGGCAGAAGCGCAGTACGTGCGAGCCGAGGAAGAGGTAAGGCTGGCCAAACAAGGGGTAACGAAGCCGGCGCTGCAATCGCTTGCCTCCAATGTCGACCAGATGAAGGCGATGTACGACAAAACGAAGAACGGGGCGACCAAGGAGCAGATTGCCCAATACGAGGCCAGCGTGCAGAAGGCGCAAGCAGCGGTAGCCAATGCCCAGTACCAGTTGGATAACGCTACGCTGAAAAGTCCGATCAGCGGCTACATCAGTACGAAAAATGTGCAGGCAGGCGAAATGGCGAATGCAAACACAGCCGTTATGAGCGTGGTCAACACGGATCGGCTGTATGTCGTCATCGGCGTTTCCGAGACAGACATTGCTCGCTTTTCCCCTGAGCAACAAGTCGATGTGGCGATTGAGGCGATCGGGCAGCACGTCCAGGGGAAAGTGGCGCGAATCAGCCCGAAAGCAGACCCGGGAACGAACATGTACACGGTGAAAATTGTCGTGAGCAACGCAAAAGGCAACCTGCGCTCAGGCATGACAGGGGCCGTCTCGCTTTGATCGCATCGGAAGGAAGTCGCGAAAGGTACGAAGAAAGCTCGCAGCAGCGTGAAGGCAATAAACGCTGCTGCGAGCTTTTTTCCTTGCCTGCTGTCCAGACATCTTGTAAAATTAGGAAATATTTGTGGTGTGACGGTCGCTAAAGCCAATGGAATACACGAAGGAAAGAGGTCGATTGCCGCTAACATTATTCGAACAAGAGAGGTATTGGAATGAATCTAGCCATCAACGTAACGCAAAATCAACTGATGGACGTGCTGCTCAATGTAGCTGTGGCCCGTCCCGTCTTTATTTGGGGAGCGCCGGGGATCGGGAAGTCCGCCCTTGTTGAGGCGTTTGCCCAGCAGGTAGGCTTGCCCTGCGTCTCCCTTTTGGGAAGTCAGTTGGCACCGGAAGATATTATCGGCGTCCCGCAAATTGTGGACGGCAAAAGCCGCTTTTGCCCGCCTGCCCAAATCGCGCGGGAAGAGCCGTACTGCCTCTTTCTCGACGAGCTGAATGCGTGTTCGCAAGAGGTGCAAAAAGCGTTTTACAGTCTGATTCACGAGCGCAGAATCGGGGATTACCACCTGCCGGAAGGGTCGATTGTGATCGGGGCGGGAAACCGTGCCCAGGACAGCGCGATTGTCAAGCCGATGTCGTCGGCGCTGATCAACCGGATGTTTCACGTGCAGCTGCTGGTTTCCCACGAGCAATGGCTGAATTGGGCGTATACAAACGGGATTCACTCGTACGTTCTGCAATTTTTGGAGGTGCGTCCCGATTATTTGTGGTCGCAGCCGCCGAAGACGGAAGAACCGTTTTCCACCCCGCGTTCCTGGCATATGCTGTCGGACGCGCTGCATGAGTTTGGCGATGGCCTGACTAGCGAAATGGTCGGTGTGCTCGCGTACGGTTGCCTGACGCCGCAGCATGCCGCGCAGTTCAAGGCTTTTCACAAGAACCTGCAAGGCAAGTACCAGCTTCATCGCATTTTGGAAGGAGAGACTTCTTTCCCGAGTGCGCCTGAGGATCGGGATGTGCTGTACTTTTTGGCCGATTCGTTCCGCGCCCAGATCAAAAAAGAGCTGCCGCAAGACAAAGCTTCCGTAAGCGATTTGCACAAGCGGTTTGCTCACCGGGCCAAAGCTTTGCTCAAGGATCTTTCGGCGATCTCGCTGGAGATGGCGCAGATGGTCGTCGCCCGCCACGACGACGGGGATGGGCTGCCGGACTGGTTTGTCGTTGAAGTCATCCGCGATTTGCCGCGCCTGGCTCTGGACAGAAAGGGCAAGTAGCCGATGGGAAAAGGAGCGAGAGCAAACACCGATCCCGCGACGCAAAACTATCAGCAGGCCGTCCAGTTTTTGGCGCATCATCCGATGTTCGGGCCGCTGTTCTCCCGCGCCGACCTGTTTCGCAGGGAGCACAATTTATGCCCGGACAACGGCTGGGCAGTCGTGACCAAGCACGGGAGCATACACGTCCATGCGAAGCGCAGGGGAGAGGTTGAGGAATGGATTTACGTCCTCGCCCATGCTCTGCTGCACCTTGGGTTTGGGCACTTTGTAGAAAAAAAGCATCCTGCTCTGTGGAACATCGCTTGCGATTGTTACGTCACCCGCTTTTTGAAGGACATGAAGCTGGGGAAGCCTCCTGCCGAGATGTCCTACGAGCTGGAGCTGTCCGGCAAGAGCGAGGAAGAGCTGTACGAATGGTTTGTCGAGCACGGCGTTCCCGAGCATTTGAAGCTGTTCGGAACAGGCGGGGAAAGACAGCCGGATATGCTGTTCACGGACAAATACGTGCGGTACAACTACAACCGGGACGTGAAGTGGGAGCGGCTTCTCGGCATCGGGCTATCCCAAGCCGTCCAGAGCGCTGTGAGCGTGGCGGGAGGATATGCCGATGCGCTGGGCAGCGAAGCGGTCAAGCTGACGGATGCGCAAAAAGCCAAGCGCTGGTTCATCAATCACTACCCGTTGCTTGCTTCGTTGGCCAGCCATTTCACGATTATCGAGGACTCCCTGATCTGTCAGCGCCTGCAAATATCGGTGGCTGCCATCGATGTGAACGCCGGAGAGATTTTCATCAATCCGGCGGCAGGGCTGGACGAGGAAGAATGCAAGTTCGTGATGGCGCATGAACTGCTGCACGCGGGCTTGCGCCACCATGAGCGTTGTCAGGGCAGGGACCCGTACTTCTGGAATGTAAGCTGCGACTACGTGATCAATCAATGGCTGATGGAGCTTGGAGTGGGGCGGTTTCCGCAGATTGGCGGGCTGTACGATCCCGATTTGAAAGGGCTGTCGGCCGAAGCCATCTACGATCGCATCGTCACGGATATGCGGACGTACCGCAAGTTGTACACGCTCAGAGGAATTGGCATGGGCGATATTTTGGACGGAGATGATCCGCGCTTTTGGGAAATGGGGCCGGGCACGACGCTGGATGACTTTTACCGCAGTGCCATGTCGCAAGGTCTGATCTATCACCAGGAGCGGGGCAGGGGGCTTTTGCCGGCAGGATTGGTGGAAGAAATCCGCGCCCTGGGTCAACCGCCGATCCCGTGGGATGTGCAGCTGGCACGCTGGTTCGACGAGCATTTTCCGCCATTGGAAAAGAGACGCACGTACGCTCGCGCCAGCCGCAGGCAATCCTCCACGCCGGATATTGCCCGCCCGGCCTGGGCGCATATGGAGACGGAGCAGTTGGCGCGTACGTTCGGAGTCGTGATCGACACGTCCGGATCGATGGGAACGAAGCTTTTGGGAAAAGCGTTGGGAGCGATTGCGAGCTACAGCGAGGCGCGCGATGTTCCGTATGCCCGTGTCGTCTTTTGCGATGCGCAAGCGTACGATGCCGGGTATCTTTCGCCCGACGATATCGCGGATCGCGTAAGTGTCAAGGGGCGCGGCGGTACGGTTTTGCAGCCGGGCATCGACCTGCTGGAGAAGGCCGACGATTTTCCCAAGGATGGTCCGATTCTCATCATTACAGACGGGGAGTGCGATCGGTTGCGGATTACGCGCAGCCATGCGTTCATGCTGCCAAAAGGAAGTCATCTGCCTTTTGTGGCGAAAGGCCCGATTTTTCGGATGGAATAAGGAAGCAGCATTGAAGCACCGTAATGGCGGTGCTTTTTTGCGTGGAAAAAACTTGGTGCAGGCTTTTGCTGGAACACGGGAGTGGCATGAGCTATTCTGTATAATAAATCTGAAAATATCGCAAACGGGGAGTGCAGGGATGACAGGACAGGAGAGCAAGGACAGAAAACTGCTGCTGCAAGAAGTCGAAGGGCTGTTGACGTTCATCGGCCAGCCGGTGCTGGTTGTGGATGCAAACGGTCGCGTCATGCATGCCAATCATGCGGCCGAGCACGTATGGCAACGTTCCCTGGCTGTCCTTTTGACGAAAAACTTGCAAGCTTTCGCGCCTTCTGCCAAGCTGCTCGACTTTGTGAAAAAGGGCAAGCCGCTGCGCGATTTTCCCGTGGAGATTGTCGACGGGAGCGGAAAACGCCTGCCTTGCCTCTGCCGACTGCATCCGTTGTACATCGGGCAACAGCCGGAAGGAGCGATCTTGCAGTTCACAGAGCAGCGCAAGGAGTCGGAGCAGGAAAAAAATCGGCGGTATGTCACGCGCTATACGTTTGCCGACATTCGCGGAAACAGCGAGGCGATCCGGGCGCTGAAAGACTCGGCAGCCAAAATTGCCAAAAGCGATTCGACGGTTCTGATTCGCGGAGAGAGCGGGACGGGCAAGGAAGTGCTCGCCCAGTCGATTCACGATGCCAGCTCGCGCCGCAGCGGGCCGTTTGTCGCCATCAACTGCGCGGCGATACCGGAAGCCTTGTTGGAAAGCGAATTGTTCGGCTACGAGGAAGGGGCTTTTACCGGAGCGAAAAAAGGCGGCAAGGCAGGGCGGTTCGAGCTGGCTTTGCACGGGACGCTGTTTCTCGATGAGATCGGCGATATGCCGCCGTTTTTGCAGGCCAAGCTGCTTCGCGTCCTGCAGGAGCGGCGAATCGAGCGGGTGGGCGGCTCAGAAAGCATCCCTGTCGATGTCCGGTTGATCGCAGCCACGCACAAGGATCTCGACGCGATGATCGTCAGCGGTCAGTTTCGCGAGGACTTGTACTACCGCTTGCACGTCATCCCGCTGCACGTACCGCCGTTGCGCGAGCGAAAAGACGACCTGTACGACCTGATCCACTACTATTTGAAGCTGTTTGCGGACAAGCTGGGCAAGGAATCGAAGCGCTTTTCCGCCCAGGCGTTGAAATGTTTGATCGACTACCACTGGCCGGGAAACATTCGCGAGTTGGAAAACACGCTGGAATACATCGTAAACCTGGAGATCGGCGACCTGGTGACGATCAGCAGTTTGCCTGCGATCATTCGCGGGAATCGCACCAGTGAAGAAGCGCTTGCTGTCCTGCCGCAAGCGCCGTCCGTGGCTGCGTCTGCGCATGCGTCTGTCCCGCCAGACGCTGTACCCATCCGACTGGGCGATTCAAGCGAGCAAGCGGAGGTACAGCTTCTGTTGCAAGCGATCCAGCAATTTGGCAAAAGCACCGAAGGGAAGCGGAAGGCTGCGGAGTTTTTGGGCATTAGCGTCGCTACCCTGTACAGACGCCTGCAAAAAATCAATCGCAAGTAGGCTTCTCCCACGCTGACAAGGGCATGAGGATATTCAACGAGAGGGAGTGGAGAGTGGCATGTATCTGGAGGAAAAAGACGTGGACTCGATCGCGTGCGGAGCGATGTTTCTCGGCTCTGGAGGAGCTGGCGACACGACCGTTTTGCAAATCATGGCGAAGCAGGCCATTCACGACAACGGCCCGGTCCGGCTGCTCTCTCCTTTCGAGCTGCAAGACGATGCATGGGTCGTCTCGATGTCGATGATGGGCTCGCCCGCTGTCCATTACGAAAAAATGATGTCAGGGCATGAGCTGATCATGGCGCTTCGGCTGCTGGAAGAAGAGAAGCAGATCAAGGCCAGGGCGCTGATCGCTCTGGAAATCGGGGGCATCAATGCGATCACACCGATACTGGCGGCAGCGCTGACGGGTTTGCCGCTGGTCGATGCAGACGGGATGGGCCGGGCTTTTCCCGAGTGCCAGATGACGACGTTTCACGCTTTTGGAGCCGAAGCCAGGCCGTTCATCATCTGTGCCGACAACGGCAAGTGCCAGCGTTACTTGCATCCGTCCACGATTGAAATCGAGCGGGCGGCGCGGATTTCCATGACGAACATGGGCGGTTCGGTAGCATTGGCGAGCTTTCCCATGACAGGCAAGCTGTTGCAGGAAGCCGCGATCCATCATACGTTTTCCGTGTGCAAGCGAATTGGCGAAAGCGTACTGGCGGCAGGAAGCAGCGTGCAGCGCGTCTACAGCAGTCTGGCGGCGGAACTGCAAAACTCGATCTACGGCAAGCCTTGCAAGCTGATCGAAGGCAGGATCGTCGAGCTGCAACGTTATTTGCAGGACGGCTTTTTGCGCGGAGAGCTGCTGGTGGAAGGAAGCGGCTTTCACCATACGGAACAGGTCGAGATCGAGTTTCAGAGTGAATACTTGCTGGCGAGACAAGGAGAGCGGATTGTTGCCACTGTGCCCGACCTGATTTGCATTTTGGAAGCAGACAGCGGTCTTCCGCTCATGATCGACGAATTGGAAAAGCAGATGAAAGTCTGGGTGATCGCCATCCCGTGCCCGATCATCCTCCGTCACCCCAAGATGCTCGATTTCGTGGGGCCGTGGAACTTCGAGGTAGGAGACAGCTACGTGCCGGTGGAACAGCGGTTTTCCGAGGAAGGGAGCGGGTGAGCGATGCTGCGCTTGGGAATTGACGTCAGCGGTTTGCACACAGATGCCGTGCTGATGGATGAAAATGCAGCGATTGTCGCGACTGCCAAGGTGCGCACCTCACCGGACATGCTGTCCGGCATCGCGGAAGTTTTGCAGGCCATCTTGCGGGAAAACAAAGCGTGGAGCAGCCAGATCGCGGATGTCATTATCGGGACGGACTACTTTGAAAATGCGCTGCGCGAAGGAAAGAAGCTGGCAAAAGTATGCTCCATACGCATCGGCCAGGCGAAAAGCATGATTCCTCCGCTGTACGGTGCCCCTGTCCGGTTGCAGGAGGCAATCGGTCTGAGCTCTTGTCACGTATACGGCGGACATGAGCTGGATGGAAGTGTTTCTTTGCGCCAACTGACGCGGGCGGAAGTCGAGCGGGAGCTGCGCGACCTGGATGCTGGACAGGCAGAAGCTTTTGCCATAACAGGAACTTTTTCCCCTGTCAGTCATGCGCATGAAATCCAGGTGGCAGAATGGGTCAGGGAGATTTGCGGCGAGGAGCGGCCCGTGGCTCTGTCGCATGAACTGGGCAGCATCGGCTTTTTGGAAAGGGAAAACGCGACGATTCTCAATGCCGCTCTGTCAAAGCTTACGCACGACTCGCTGTCAGGCTTGCGGGAGCTGCTCGACAGGCAAAAGCTTGCGGCGGAGATTTTTTTGACGCAGAGCGACGGCTCATTGCTCACGTACGAATCGGCTTTGCGCCACCCGATCCGCACGTTTGGCGCCAGAATCTCGGACAGCTTCCGCGGCGCCGCGCTTTTGACCCGGATGAATGACTGTATCGTCGTCGATGTGAGCCGGGAAAAGGTTTGCGTCGGTGTGCTGGAAGGCGGCTTTCCCAAAGAAAGCAGGCGCAATCAAAAGCTGGTGGGAATCCGCCTCAATTTGCAGATGCCGGATACGGCGCTGATTGCGCGCGACGGGCATGAGGCGGTCGACGATGATTTGCTGGATGCGGTCTATCACGCGATCCAGCGTTTTCAGCCGCGCTTCGAGCCGCTTCCGATCGTGTTCGTCGGGCAAGAGAGCGAAGCCTTGGCTGCCTTTTTCAAATACCCGTGGTCTGAGGTGGTTCACCCGCCTGCTTATCCTCATGCCAGCGCGATTGGCGCATGTATAGCGCCCGTCAGCGGCAGCGTCGACCGGATTTACTGGCTGGTGGGGGAAGGAAAGCGGGAACAGATCATCGAGGTGGCAAAAGCGGAGGCGATCCGATCTGCGATCCAGGCTGGGGCTGTGCCGGAGACGGTGTTTGTGCAGTCGGCAGAGACGATCCCGCTTTCGTATATGCCGACGCGCGCCTTGCGCATGAGGGTGAAGGCGATCGGGCAGAGGCGGTAAAAGCGGAGAGAGCGATAAGAGCTGACAGGAAGCGGCTGGCGGGGCTTGGCCGTTCCCCGTTTTTTCGCACAAGCGATTTTCTCAAAGTGATAAAACTGCGAAAATGTGAGAAAGTATGAGAAATGAAGAGAAATAACGGTTTGTCATCAAGGAGAGCTTCGCTGCTTTTCCAGACTGCTCCCGAAATTTTCAACTATATTTTTACAAATATGATAAAAACAGATGCAGCGAATGTAGCTCGCATCTGTTTTTTTGTGCGTATAAGCGAAAACGGGTTGGCATGGGATTTGCTTTTATAAAATTTTCAGATAATACAAAATTCTATCCCTGATTCGTCAAAGGAGCTGCCGCAACATTATCGAGGAAAGCGAGGGCTGCATGAAGCAAGGCTGACAAAGACTTTTGGGCAACGGGCAACACTTTTTTCGCACTTATTCCCTTATTAGATGGATAGGCACACAAACAACATGAAGGAGGGTGAATGTGATGGCGGGTCATTCCAAGATGGCAGACGATTTCTCGCTCACGCGCGTGCCAAAAGAGGCGCGGGTGCCGATGTGGGAAATCCTGGTCATTCGCATCGGGGCTTTTACATCGTTGAGTCAGTTTATTTTGGGGGCGGCGCTCGGATACGGAATGACGTTCTGGGATGCGGCACTGGCGAGCTTGCTGGGATGTATTTTGCTGGAGGTCATTACGTTTTTGATCGGGATCGCGGGCATGCGGGAAGGGCTGTCCACGAGCATGCTGACCAGATGGACCGGATTCGGCAAGTACGGCTCCAGCATGATCGGTTTGGTGATCGCCGTGGCGACGATTGGCTGGTTCGGGGTGCAAAACTCGATCTTCGGTCAAGGGCTGAACGATGCGTTGGGTGGGGCGCTCGGCTTTCCGCTGTCAGCCACGTTGACGGGGCTGTTCGTGACCGCGATCGTCGTTTTCGGCTTCAAATGGCTCGGGTTGACAGCCAAAATCGCGGTGCCAGGCTTTTTGCTCGCGGTTGCCTACGGGATTTACAACGTGTTTGAAAATCACTCGCTCAGCGAGTTGATCGCGTCGGCTGCTCCGGGACCAGCCTTGACATTGGGCACAGCGGCGACGATGGTGGCTGGCAGCTTCATGGTCGGTGCGGTACTCACTCCCGATATGACGCGGTATTGCCGAAGCGGCAAGGATGTCCTCTGGTCCACCTTGATCTCGGTTGTGATCGGGGAAATCGGAATCAACCTGATTGCCGTGCTCATGGCGCATGCGGTCCAAAGCAGCGACGTCGTGACGATTGCCTTGCAGACGTCCGGCTGGCTCGGCGCAGCCACAGTCGTGTTTGCCACGGTCAAGATCAACGATATCAACTTGTACTCGGCATCGCTCGGGATCACCAATTTTATCGACTCGATTTTTGGCAAAAACGTCAATCGCGGCTTCATTACGTTGGTCGTCGGTGTCGTAGGGACTGTGCTGTCTGTGCTTGGCATTTTGGATCAGTTCGTCAACTTCCTGATTTTCCTCGGGGTGTGGGTGCCGCCGATTGCGGGGATCATGGTCGTCGACTACTTCATTTTGAAGCGCAGCCGGGCCATCTTGGAGGAGAGCCGCAAGCGAGGCGCATTGCCTGACACTTGCGAATCGATGAATCCAGTTGCGCTTGCGGCGTGGGCGCTTGGCTTTTTCACAGGCTACTTGTTTGACTGGGGCATCCCGTCAATCAATTCGCTCGTTGCCAGCGGGATCGTCTACTACTTGGGCATGAAGCTGTTTGGTTCCGCACCAGACGCCAAGCTGACGAAATCAGATATGAACCGCGCTGGCTGACATTTGCAGAAAAGGAGAGATCATCGTGAGAAAAATCGGTAAGCAAGAAATTGAAGACATCGCTGTCGGTGCAGCTTTATTGGGCACAGGAGGGGGCGGCGATCCGTACATCGGCAAGCTGATGGCCCTGCAAGCTGTAGAGGAATACGGGCCGATTACGCTGCTGTCTATTGATGAAGTCCCGGACGATGCGCTGGTGGTGGCGTCAGGGGGGATGGGCGCGCCGACCGTTTTGGTTGAGAAAATACCTTCCGGGCACGAGATTTCCCAAACATTCAAAGCGCTGGAAAAGTACATCGGAAAAGAAGTATTCGCGACTTATCCGATTGAAGCGGGGGGCATTAACTCGATGCTTCCGCTGGCTTTGGCCGCTCAGCTCGGCTTGCCTGTCATTGATGCGGACGGCATGGGCCGCGCCTTCCCGGAGCTGCAAATGACGACGTTTTATCTCGATGGCATCTCTGCTACGCCGATGGTGCTGGCGGACGAGAAGGGCAATGTGACGATTATGGACACGATCGACAATGCGTGGACAGAGCGGATTGCCAGAAGCGTTACGGTGCAAAAAGGCGGCGCGGCGACCTCCGCGATTTATCCGATGTCAGGAAAAAATTTGAAGGATAGCGGCATCCACGACATTTTGAGCCTGGAAGAACAAATCGGCCGCGCCATACGCTTGTCCAAGGAAGCCAATCTTGACCCGGTGCAAGAAGTTTTGAAGCTGACGAACGGCTTTGAGTTGTTCGCCGGAAAAGTCGTGGACGTCCACCGCAAAACAGAGGGCGGTTGGGCGCTTGGCACAGCCCATATCGAAGGATTGCGCGAATACAAAGGCCAGACGGTCGAGCTGCGCTTCCAAAACGAACATTTGCTGGCGAAATCGGGAGAGCGTCTGCTTTGTGTCACTCCCGACCTGATCGCGGTCGTCGACTCGGAGACAGGTTTGCCAATCACGACAGAAGGCTTGCGCTACGGGGCGCGTGTCGTCGTCATCGGCATGCCATGCCACCCGAAATGGCGCACGGAAAAAGGTATTCAAACAGTGGGGCCGCGCTACTTCCGCTATGACACGGACTACGTTCCGGTGGAAGAGCTGGTCGGGAAAGGAAGTGTTGCAAAATGACGTACCGGATTGGAATCGACGTAGGCGGAACCCATACAGACGCTGTTCTTTTGGACAAAGATTACCAGGTGTTGGCCCAGACGAAATGCTCGACGACAGAAGACGTCAGCTCCGGGATTTACGCGGCGATGCGCGAAGTGATCGCGCTCTCGGGCGTTCCGCGCGAGCAGATCACGTACGCGATGCTCGGCACGACCCATTGCACCAACGCGATTGTGGAGCGGAAGCATTTGAACGAGATTGCCGTCATTCGCATCGGAGCACCGGCGACGCTGGCGATCAAGCCGCTGGTAGGCGTGCCGGATGACTTGCGCGGACACTTGGGCAAACGGGTCTACATCGTGGCAGGCGGGCATGAATTTGACGGCAGAGAGATCGTCAAGCTGGATGAAGCCCATTTGTATGCAATCGCGGGCGAAATCAAAGGCAAAGTCGATTCGGTAGCGGTGACCTCCGTCTTTTCGCCAGTATCGAAAGAACACGAGCTGCGTGCAGCGGAAATTTTCCGCGATGTACTCGGGGATGACGTGCCGATCTCGCTTTCTTATGAAATCGGCAGCGTCGGCTTGTTGGAGCGGGAAAATGCGACTATCCTGAACGCGGCGATTGTGAACGTGGCAAAATCAACGGCTTTGGGCTTTTTGAGTGCGCTCAAGGCAGAGCAGGTGGAGGCACGCGTCTTTTTCGGGCAGAACGACGGAACATTGATGAGCATCGAGTACGCGATGAAGTACCCGATCCTGACGATTGGCTGCGGGCCGACGAACAGCATTCGCGGCGCTTCCTACTTGTCCGGGCTGGAAAACGCGCTGGTCGTGGATGTGGGCGGAACGACGACAGACATCGGCGTCCTGGTCAATTCTTTTCCGCGCGAGTCCTCGCTGGCGGTCGAGATCGGCGGCGCACGGACGAATTTCCGCATGCCTGACCTGATCTCGATTGGCCTCGGCGGCGGGACGATTGTCCGTGTGCAGGCTGACGGGCAATTTTCAGTCGGACCTGACAGCGTCGGGTATCGGCTGCCGCAAAAAGGGCTGGCGTTTGGCGGCGATACGCTGACGACGACAGATGTCGTCATTGCCCTGGGCAAAGCAAACCTCGGAGATGCCCAAAAGGTAGCGCATCTGGATCGGACATTGCTTGAACAGGTGTACAGCCGCATGGTCGAGATGATCGAGGAAGCGATCGACAAGATGAAGACGAGCAGCGAGCCAGTTCCGGTCATTCTCGTCGGGGGCGGCAGCATTTTGTTGCCGGATACGCTCAAAGGCGCTTCGCAGATCATCCGCCCGGAAAACTCTGGCGTTGCCAACGCGATTGGAGCGGCTATCGCCCAGATCAGCGGACAGATTGATCGCGTCTTTTCCCTGGATGAAAAAGGCCGGGCAGAGACGTTGGAGCAGGCGAAAAGCATTGCCGTAGAGGAAGCGATTGCCGCTGGCGCCGATCCAGCGACGGTGGAGATTGTGGAATTTGAAGATATTCCGCTCGCTTATCTCGGCAATGCCACACGCATCCGGGTAAAAGCGGCGGGCACACTGGCCGGGGTTTTGCAAACGAGCGACAGCAACTAAGCTTCTGAACAACCTACATCACTAAAAAAGAGGGATGACGGATGAAAATCAGAGTGATATTGCCCACGATTATGGATACGTTTAACCAGGAGGTGCAGCAGGAGTTTGCGCAATATGTGGGGAAACAGGTCGAAGTAGACGTGTGCCACCTGGACTACGGGCCGGCGTCCGTAGAAGGCGAGTACGACGAGGCTCTCTGCATCCCGAATCTGCTGGAAAAGGCGATTGCTGCGGAACAGGAGGGCTGCTCCGGCGTCATCAGCTTGTGCTTTGCCGATCCGGGCGTGAAGGCTGCACGCGAGGTCGTAAGCATCCCGGTCGTGGGAGCAGGGGAGTCGTCCATGCTCATCGCCAGCATGCTGGGAAAAAGCTTTTCGGTTGTAACCGTACTCCCGCATGTGATTCACATGATCGAAAACGTCAGCAAAACGACAGGGGTCAACAGCAAGCTCGCATCTGTCCGCTATGTGGACATTCCGGTGCTGGATTTGGTGGACAAGGCGAAAATGGAAGACGCCTTGTTCGCGGAAATGGTGCGGGCGATTGAGGATGACAAGGCGCACGGACTCGTGCTTGGCTGCACGGGAATGCTTGGCGTCGCCGCCTCGCTCCAGGAACGGCTGAAACAACACGGCTACGAAGTGCCTGTCATCGATCCGTCGTTTGCCTCGGCGAAAATGCTGGAAAGCCTGATCGCCATGGGCGTCAAGCAAAGCAGGCTGACCTACATGCCTCCGAGACAAAAGTGGCGGAAATAATTTGCAGACTGGAAAGGGGACAAAGCCAGTGACACGTACCTCTGCTTTTCCTGTGCAAGAAATTCGCGAGCAGTTTCCAGCCTTGCAGCGCACGTACCACGCCAAGCCCGTCGCCTATCTCGATGGGCCGGGCGGCTCGCAAGTTGTGGCAGCGTCCATGCAAGCCGTCTTCCGGTATATGGAGAACGGCGGAGCCAATCTGCACGGAGCGTTTCCTACCAGCCGGGAAACAGAAGCGATCATTGCCGACGCCAGGCAAGCGGTTGCCGATTTGCTGGACGCCGCACCGGAGGAAGTCGCTTTTGGCGCGAACATGACGACCTTGGCTTTTGCCATTGCGCGTGCGCTTTCCCGTTTCTGGCAGCCAGGAGATGAGATCATCCTTTCCGAGCTGGACCACCGGGCGAATGTCGATCCGTGGCTGACCGCTGCGTTGGACCGTGGGGTGCTCGTCCGGTGGCTCAAAGCCGATCCAGAGACGTTGACGCTTGCCACCGAGGAGCTGGATACGCTTTTGACCGAAAAAACCCGACTCGTCGCAGTCGGATTGGCATCCAATGCGGTCGGCACGATCAACGACGTGGCGCGGATCGCTCGCGCTGCGCGAAGAGTCGGCGCTGTCGTCGCGGTGGATGCCGTCCACGCCGCGCCGCATATGGCGATCAGTTGCAAGCAGCTCGGCGCAGACATTTTGCTGTGCTCCGCCTACAAATTTTTTGGCCCGCATGTGGGCATGGCCGTCATTCGCCAATCGCTGTTCGAGTCATTGAAAACGTACAAACTCGCTCCAGCGCCGGGCTACATTCCTGACAAGCTGGAGACGGGAACGCAAAACCACGAAGGAATCGCGGGCATCGCCCCGGCGATTGACTTCATCGCTTCGCTCGGAACAGGTGCCAACCGCCGCGAACGGCTGGCGGACGCTTTTTCCCGGCTGGAAAAGTATGAAAACCATCTGGCTGACGTCTTGCGAAGCGAGCTGCAACAAACAGCAGGCGTGAAGCTGTTCCAGGCTGGTGCGCATGTGCCAAAAACACCGACGATTGCCTTTCGCTTGGAAGGAATCGACCCGGAAGAAGCGTGCTTGCGAATGGCAGAGGAACATAGCGTGTTTATCGCGAGCGGCGATTTTTACGCCTCGCGTCTCGCTGAGCTGGCCGGACTTGCCGACAAGGGCGGGTGGATTCGGGCCGGGATTGCTCCTTACAATACGGAAGAAGAAATCCGGCGGTTGGCCCAAGGGATTGCGCAAATGGTGCGAGCGCGAAAAGAAGTCTGAATCTCCAGAAATGATCGGCGTGTAGGCGCAAGCTGAATCGACGCGGAGCATACCCGGATTCCGGTGAATAAAAAAAGCCTTACCCCGCAAACTATAGATAATCATCAGAAGAGGAAGCGGGGGGAAGGAATGCTCCACTACCCAGGGATTTACTATGCTATTTTTGGCCTGCTTTTTTTGATCGGGCTGTTTTGGACCATACGCTACGCCAAACGCCAGGAGACGAAAGAACTGGACAACAACATCAGCGAAACAACCGTCAAGCACAAGGTACTCGGGAATGTCGGGATGCTGTTTTACCTGGGAGCGTTTGCGGTGCTGCTCGCGATATTGCTGATTTCCGTACTCGTATACTAGCGTTCGGGAGGCGAGAGTAACAATGGACAAAAAAAGATATTACGTCTCGGTTCAGGCAGGGACAATCATGGAAAATCAGGGCGATTCTGCCTACGAGTTCGAAATCGAGGCGACAGACCTGCAAGTACACGCTTTGAAAAGCTTGTTTGAGCAAAGGACAGAAACGGAATTTGACACGTTCATCCGCGGGCATGCCCTGGCTGTCCCGTATCATTTTGACGCGGAAAACGATCTGTACGACGATTGTTTGACGCAAATATACCGCGCCATTTACGAATGCGGGACAGAGGAAACGAAGCAGCATATCCAATCCATGGGCATTCTCAACGGATAGTCCAGATTCAGCTGATTCGTGCACGTACACAGCCCACTTTCATCCGCCAATCATCGGCGGATTTTTTGTTTGGTGGAAGGGATTTCCAGTGCCCGTGTCAAAGAGCTTGTTTGAAGCCTGACCTTGCGGAGAGCGCATAAAGGAGGAAGTGCTTGTGAACAAGTCTTTGGCAGGATTGCCTGATCGCGCGACAATCGCAGGTTGGCAAGCGTACATGAACCAGCTCGGGCCGAGGTTGACGGGGACGGCTGCGCATCAGCGTTTTATCGAATTTTTGCGGGAACAAATCACGGCCATCGGCTATCAAGTTGAAACAGATCGGCACTACTTTCAAAAGTGGGAGGCAGAGCAAGCAAATCTGCACCTGTTGGCGGCTGACGGAACGGAGCAAGAAATCCGCGTCGCCTCGATTTATCCGTATTCAGGCATGACTTCTTCGCAAGGAATAGAAGGAGAGCTTGTTTATTGCGGCAAAGGAAAAGGCAGCTACAAGCATGCGCGGGGAAAGGTTGCAGTCGTCGAGGTAGCGGTGTGGCCTTTGCCCACGACACTTTTGATGAAACAGCGCGCCGTGTTTCCCGACGACGCGAAGCTGTCTTTTTTCCTGCAAAATCCGGTCTTGCAATCGTTTCTTGGCGTGCCGGATTTGAAAAAAGCGAAAGAAGCAGGCGCCTTGGCAGTGATTGGCATCTGGCGAAATATATCCACGGCAAATGCGCGTGACCAATACTTGCCTTTTGGCAATGACTATCAGGGGCTTCCCGGCGTGTGGGTCGATCGCGAGGCGAGAGAAGCTCTACTGGAAGGCATCTCGAAAAAGAAGAGAGCGAGGTTGACGTTGTCCGCCAGTTTGCAGGAACAGGCTGCGAGCGAGACGATTTATGCAGTCGTTCCCGGAAAAACGGACAAGGAGGTCATCCTGGTCAACACGCATACGGATGGGCCGAATGGAATCGAGGAAAATGGCGGCCTGGGCATGCTGGCTATGATGCATTTTTTGCGGAATCAAGCGGAGAAGCCCGAACGAACGATGTTGTTTGTATTCGTGACGGGTCACTTCCAGCTTGAGCAATTCGGACTGAACCATCGTCAGGCGACATCCCGCTGGTTGCGCGATCATCCTGAGCTGTGGGACGGCAAAGAGGGCCACGCCCGTGCGGTGGCAGGGCTGACCCTGGAGCATTTGGGCTGCATGGAATGGAGCGACAATCGGGACAAGACAGACTTTTTGCCGACAGGCCGTATTGCGCCGGAGCTGGTTTATACAGCGAACAAAGAGCTTGCGGCGTTGTACTTGCAAGCTTTGCAGGGACGGAAAAAGGTGCGGACAGTCTTGTTGCGCCCGCGCAATCGCATTTATTTTGGCGAAGGCCAGCCGCTTTTTCAGGAAGGGATTCCGACAGTGTCGCTCATCCCTGGCCCGGATTATTTGTGCACGGCCCCGGATCATGCCGAGGCAGACAAAATCGACGGAGAGCTGATGTACGAGCAAATCGAAACATTCGCCAAACTGATGATGGAACTGGATAAAACCAGCGTGGACAAGATCGGCAAGGTGGAGCCTGAATCGTTTGGCATCTGGTAAGGGAAGCTGGTTTTCTATCTTCTGTCCGGAGCGTAGCCGTATCCGGGGGATTTGCCGACAGGCCATTTTTGCTTGCGCAGCGCATCCAAAAGCTCCGGCCCGACATTGGCGTGGCTTTTATGTCAAAAAAGAACAGCGTCTCAGTGCCGCGCGCACACTGGTTTCGCTGTCCCTGCATCATCGTATCTGTGCCAGCCCGGCTTTGGCTTTTGCCTGGGCGTCGACGGTTATACCTTTACCGTCACGAGCTGGCGCTTTTGCTCCGTTTGGGCCAGACGAAAAAGCTGACGGTAATCAAAAGGTCAATGCCGAGCACGACCGCCCATTGCAGTATCGCCCGCTCCAAAGCTCCGGTCCGTGAGGCATCCCCGACAAAAAAGATCATCGCGAGCAGCAGCCCCGCCCCGATGAGGTAGGCGAAGACGTGCTTGAACCAGCCTTTGGCATACGACCTGGCGTAAGCCATCCCGTACAGCTTCGGCTTTTTCGCCAGTGGCTGCTTTTTTACATAGGACAAAAACTTGTCGTCCGCCCAGCGAATCATGCCTTTGCCAAAAGCGATCGACACGCCGATATAGACAGCAGCCAGCGCATGAGCCATGGTCGCAGTCGCGCCCCGGTACAAGTCCACGCTGGTCACGGCCAGCAAAACGAGGTCGACCACGGGAGTCAGCGCCAGGATGAAAAGCCCCAGCCGCTCTTTTCCCAAGCCATACCGCACGGCCAATCCGAGGGCAATCACGACCCAAAAACCAATTTCACAGGCAACGATCATCCACGCGATCCAGTTCACGTTCACGCTCTCCTTTTTAATACAGATGTATTGTAAAAAGATTTTATCATCTGTTTTTATTTAATACAAGTGTATTGTTTAATTGCTCGTCCCGTTCGGGCTTGGTAAAATACAGCTATGCCAAAACAAATCGATCACGAAAAACGAAGAGAACAAATAGCCGAAGCGACCTGGCGGGTCATCAGCGAGCGGGGAATGGAGGGAGCGACGGTTCGCAATATCGCGGCAGAGGCAGGGCTGTCGCTAGGTGCGCTGCGGCATTATTTCAGCACGCAGGATGAGCTGCTGGCGTATTCGATGAAGCTCGTGAAGGAGAGGGCGACGGCTCGCATCCGCGAGATTATTTCGCTTGATTTGCCGCCGAGAGAGAAGTTTATCAAAACGATTCTGGAGCTTGTGCCTACCAATCAGGAAAAGATGGCGGAAATGGAGGTCTGGTTTGCCTTTACCGCCTACTTTCGCCATAAGCCGGGCGGATTGGACGCGCAGTATGACGGCATTTACCCCGGCTTGCAAAAGCTTATGGACTATGCCGAGCAGTCCGGACTGCTGCCTGCGAACATCGACAAGGAAATGGAGACAGAGCGGCTCTACGCCTTGGTCGACGGGCTTGCGCTGCACGCCTATCTCGAACCGCAGCGCCTGGACGGGCCGAAGGTAGAGCGCGTGCTGATTCATCACTTGTCAGCGCTGATGGCAACGGAAGATTGAGCCATGTCAGGTAAACATGACACGGGGAGAACAGACATGAACAAAAACATCCTGATAGTCGAAGACGAACCGATTTTGCGGGAAATCATGAAGGATTACTTCGAAAACGAAGGCTATGCGGTGCTGGAAGCGGCAGACGGCAAAGAAGCGCTGGCGCTGTTTCAGGCGCATGACGTCCACCTGATAATTTTGGACATCATGCTGCCGGAGCTGGACGGCTGGTCGGTCTGCCAGCGCATCCGCAAAATATCCCGTGTGCCGATTATTATGCTGACGGCTCGCGCTGACGAGGATGACACGCTCTTCGGGTTTGAGCTGGGCGCTGACGATTACGTCACCAAACCGTACAGCCCGCCTGTTTTGCTGGCGCGGGCCAAACGGCTGCTGGAGAGAGAGGCTTTTTTGGCTCCGGCGGGCGAGCGCCTGTCTGGCAGCGGCATCACGATCGACTTTTCTTCGCGCACAGTGGCAATCGGGGAGAAGCAGGTTGATTTGACGCACACGGAGTTTGAAATCCTCGCTTATTTGCTGAAGCATAAAGGCATGATTGTGTCCCGGGAGCAGTTGATTACGAAAATATGGGGGTACGACTTTGCCGGAGACGATCGCACCGTGAACAGCCACATTCGCAATTTGCGCGCCAAGCTGGAAGAGAAGGCGTCCTGTATCGTCACCGTTGTCCGGTCCGGGTACAAGTTCGAGGAGCGGGCATGAAAAGCAGTGTTGTCACCAAACTGTTCATCTGGACGACCGCTTTGTGCGTCCTGATCCTCGCCGTGATTTACGTGGGACAGACCGTTTTTTTCAAGCAGTTTTACATCAACCAAAAAGTCGCGGACGTGCAGGCAAGCTTGCGGGCGTTTGAGCAGGAGTACGCCCAAAAGCGCAACGATCTCGAAGCTGTCCGGCAACTGGAGCAACAGTTTTACCGCCAGCACAACACATGGGTCACCACGCTCGATCAGCTCGGCAACATTCGCGATGCGGCCGATTTTTCCGTCGAAGTCAGGCTGTTCCCGGAAAAGGGCAACCCTTTTGCCAATCGGACATTGGTCCTTCCGCTGTACGGCCTCTTGAACGCAGAAGACCTGTACCAGCGTAGCCGCTTCCTGCGTCCGGGTGAGATGGTCGCCATCGATGTGTTTCAGAGCGGCGAGGAGCTGGTTCCGTATCGGCTCGAAGTGGAGTACGACAAAGTCTGGTTCGAGAACAAATATTTTGTGAAAAAAGAGCACGAGATCATCTCGAAAAACCCCAATCCAGCCGAGAAGAGCGAAGCATTTCCGAATAGGCTGCTCTACGGGACCATCACGCAGGCGCACCTCCCGGACCAGGGGGAAACGCCGCGCTTTTTGTACAGCAATCCGGCCTTTGTCGACCGGATCAAGCAGTTTCAGGCGGACTTGCTGGTGAATCCGGAAAAGGCGAAGCCAGCAGGACCGCTGACGTATCAGGTCGCAGAAAACGCGATCTCGTACCAATTGTTCGTCCAGCCTGTGCATTACGCGAACGAGCAGCCGATTTACCTTTTTGCCATGACATCGTTGCAGCCTGTAGATGAGGCGATCAGCATGATCGAGGATTACTACGTGTATCTCATCCTGTTTGTGCTCCTGCTCATTCTGCTCAGTTCCTTCTACTATTCGAAGCAAATTGCCCGTCCGCTGCTTGCGATCAACCAGACGACGAAAAAGATGGCCAGCCTTGATTTCTCCGAGAAAATTCCCGTCGTCTCCCATGACGAGATCGGCGACCTCTCGCGCAGCATCAACCAGCTCTCGGAGCGGCTGCACGCCTACATCGAGCAGCTTCAACAGGATATCGAAAAAGAAAAGCAGCTGGAGCATACGCGCAAGGAATTTATCGCAGGCGTATCGCATGAGCTGAAAACGCCGCTGTCGGTAATCCAGAGCTGTCTGTCGATCGTCAAGGACGGGGTCGCGAGCCATAAAAAGGACTACTACTTCGAGGCGATGGAAAAAGAAGTGAACAGGATGGACTTGCTGATCATCGACATGCTGGAACTGGCGAAGTACGAATCAGGAACGTACAAGATGCAGCGGGAGCCGTTTGCGCTGCACGAGGTGATCGAGCAGGTTTGCGACAAGCTGCGCCCGGACATCGAGGGCAAACAACTGCATCTGCACAAACAGCTTGTGCCTGTTGTGGCAGTCGCCAATCAACTGCGCATCGAGCAAGTCGTCGTCAATTTTTTGACCAATGCCATTCGCTATACGCCGGAAGGGGAAGTCGTCGTCGTGTCCATCCGCGACGAGGGCCGGATGGCACGGGTCAGCATCGAAAACAAAGGCAGCCGTATTCCCGAGGAACAACTGGAAAAAATCTGGGATCGCTTTTACCGCGGAGAGCCGTCCCGCCAGCGTTCCACGGGAGGAACCGGACTCGGGCTGGCTATTTGCAAAAAAATATTGGAGCTGCATGACGTGCCGTTCGGCGTGTGCAATACGGAGGAAGGCGTCGAGTTTTTCTTCCTGCTCCCGAAAAACGAATAGCATTCAAGCGCAGAACACGTTTCTGCGCTTTTTTGTTCTGGTCGTTTTTATCCATTTTTTACGCCGCGTCGATTTGTTCTGCATCTGATCTTGATCTCGGCCCTGTACGCTCTTTGGGTAGACAAGGCAAGCATTGCATTGCGCATTGCGCGTCATTTTCAAAAAGAGAGGGAGAGAATCATGAAAAAACAAGCTTTGGTCATGTTGCTGGCAGGGAGCATCGGGTTGTCGCTTGCCGCATGCGGAAATCAACAGGCAGAGCAGCCCAAGCCTGCCGAGCGAGGAAGCGCGGGAACAGCCGCAGGGCAGACAGCGGAGCCGACGTATCGGTCGTTGTTTCAAACAAGCGTATTTCTCGGCGATTCGATCACGGAAGGCTTGTCCTTCCACGATGTTTTGGATGAGGCGAATGTAGCGGCAGGGGCAGGCAAAACGGCTGAATTTGCGCTGGAGGATGTCGAGGAGATCGCCAAGCGCAAGCCTGAGCGTATTTTCATCCAATTGGGATCAGATGACATCCTCTGGCCGACAGACGATCCCGTGAGCTATTCGTACAAGCATTACGCCAAGCTGATCGACAGTCTCAAGGAAAAGCTGCCCCAGGCGAAGCTGACGATCTTGTCCGTGACTCCCGTAACGGCGGAGGCAGAGAAACAGGAGCCGCGCTATCGCAACATTGCAGCGTACAACAAAGGGTTGCAGGAGCTGGCGGCCAAGTACGGCGTGGAGTTCGTCGACGTGTCTCCGCTGGTTGCTGGCAACGAAGACTTGTACGATACAGACGGGATTCACTTCAAGGGCAAATACTACAGGCTGCTGCTCGATTACTTGAAAGACCGCCTGAACTGACAGGCGCGTCTGCCGAGCGTTGCGGGCAGGGAGGGAACGAGCGTTGGTTTTTAGCAGTCTGTTGTTTTTCTTTTACTTTTTGCCGCTTACATTGCTGCTTTATTATATAGCGCCTGCGCGGCTGAAAAATGCGGTGTTGTTCGTGGCAAGCCTGGTGTTTTACGCGTGGGGCGAGCCTGTGTACGTGTTTCTCATGCTCGCTTCCACGGCGTTTGATTATGCCAATGGTTTATTGCTCGACAAGTTCAGGGAGCGAAGGGGAGTAGCCAGGGCGATTCTCTTGTTCTCGCTCGCCGGGAGCTTGGGGGTGCTCGGGTTTTTCAAGTACGCCGGGTTTGTCGCAGACAACCTCAACCAGTGGCTGGGGCTTTCGTTGTCTGTGCCAGAGCTGCCGCTGCCTGTCGGTATTTCCTTTTATACGTTTCAGACAATGTCCTACATCGTGGACGTGTACCGGGGCAAGGTAGCCGCGCAAAAAAACATGCTGTCCTTCGGGCTGTACGTGGCGATGTTTCCGCAGCTCGTGGCGGGACCGATCATTCAATACGGCGATATCGCCAGGCAGCTTGTCGCCCGCACGGTGACATTCGGGCAATTCGGCGAAGGGGCAGCGCTGTTGGTCAGAGGACTGGCGAAAAAAGTGCTGCTCGCCAATAACATCGGGCTGTTGTGGTCTGACGTGAAAGTGACGCCGCCCGACGAGCTGACGACTTTTCTCGCCTGGCTCGGCATCGTCGCCTTTGCCTTCCAGATTTACTTTGACTTCAGCGGCTACTCGGATATGGCGCGCGGACTGGGGAAAATGTTCGGCTTTGACTTTATGGAAAACTTTCGCTATCCGTACATGTCCAAAAGCATTTCGGAGTTTTGGCGAAGATGGCACATTTCGCTAGGGAGCTGGTTCCGGGAGTACGTGTACATTCCGCTTGGCGGCAACCGCGCGGGGCTGTTGCGGCAGTCTGCGAATTTGCTGGCCGTCTGGTTTTTGACCGGACTTTGGCATGGAGCAAGCTGGAACTTTGTCATCTGGGGGTTGTATTTCGGGCTGTTCATCATCCTGGAAAAATGGCTGCTCCTGCGCTTGCTGCAAAAGGCGCATGCCGCTGTCGGGCACGTCTACACGCTTGTGGTCGTGCTGATCGGCTGGGTATTTTTCGAATGCGCGAGCCTGCCTGTGGCCTGGCAGTTCCTGCGGGCGATGTTCGGCTTTGCGGGACAAGGCTTCATGGACGACCAGGCGCTCTACTACTGGTCGACGAGTTGGCTCTTGCTGCTTGTGCTGGCAATTTGCTCGACGCCGCTTCCAGAAAAGGCAGCAGCGCTGCTCAGAGACAGGCGGCACTTGCTGGGCGGGGCTGTGGCGGCGGCTGTGCATGTCGGGCTGTTGCTGCTGTCTACGGCTTTTTTGGTCGATGAGACGTACAATCCTTTCTTATATTTTCGTTTTTGAAGGATGTGGTGATTGTGAACAAAGCCAATCCGTGGGAAGGGCCTCTGGTCGCCCTGCTATTGGTCGTTTTTACCGGCGGGATTCTCGGCTGGAACTTGCTCGCGCCCGACCAGTCGTTTTCCGAAGCGGAAAATCGCAGCTTGAAGCAGCTCCCGGCGTTTTCCGTGCACAGTCTGGTCACAGGAAAGCTCGCGACCGAGGTGGAGAAGTACGTCGCCGACCAGTTTGCGGCCCGTGAGTTTTGGGTCGGGCTGCGCTCGGAAGTGGAGAGCGCGCTGGGCAAAGTGGAGCGGCATGGCGTTTACCTGGGGCGGGACGGATTTTTGCTGCAAAAATTCACGCCGCCCGCGCCCGGCGACGCAGAGGCGAAAGCCGCGGCGATCCAGGCGTTTGCTGATGCAGTGCCCAGCCTGCGCACATACGTGATGCTCGTCCCGACAGCGCAAAGCGTGCTGACCGACAAGCTGCCGCCTTACGTCTCTGGCAGCGGAGAGCTTGCCTATCGGGACGAGATCAGGCAGCTTCTGGACGAAAGAATTGCGTTTGTAGATGTGTATCCGGCGCTGACTGCGCAGCGAAAACAGGCGATTTTTTACAAGACAGACCATCACTGGACGACGAAGGGCGCTTTTTATGCCTACCAGACGTTGGCAAGGCAAATGGGCCTGGAACCGCAGGACGAGGAAGACTTTCGGATAGAGACAGGGTCGGACGCGTTTTACGGCTCGCTCTATTCCAAAAGC
This sequence comes from Brevibacillus sp., assembly GCF_003521185.1. Classification (NCBI taxonomy): domain Bacteria; kingdom Bacillati; phylum Bacillota; class Bacilli; order Caryophanales; family Paenibacillaceae; genus Brevibacillus; species Brevibacillus sp. Next base: position 88,932 of record NZ_DOTK01000007.1, on the reverse strand, counting down.
GGCTACAGACATGTGCAGCCGGACAGCATCGAACTGTATGTTCCGCGCGCGGCGCAAACGTACAGCGTCGAGTTCGTGGACGAACAGCGGCAGTCCCATTCGTTGTACGAGCTGGATCAGCTCAAGCGCAAAGACAAGTACGCCGTCTTTCTCGGCGGCAACCACGGCCTGCTCCACATTCGCTCGGACAATCAGGCGAAAAGGAAGCTGCTCGTCGTCAAAGACTCGTATGCCAACAGCCTGCTGCCGTTTCTCGTGCCGCACTTTGCGGAAATCGCCGTCGTCGACCTGCGCTATTACGAGGGAGATGTTTCCCGGCTCGCCCGCGAGCAGCAGTACAGCGACATGCTGCTGCTCTACAATGTGCAGACGTTTGCGGAAGATCCGTCCATCCTCGCTTTGGCAGGACAAGGGCAATAAACGGGAGGGAAAAGCAATGACAAGTTTGATCTGGGGCAAAGGCGCCCGGAAGTGGCTGGCGGCACTGTTTGCCTGCGCCGCGCTGGTGATGGCAACTGCCGGATGCTCCGATGCGGAGCGCGAGGAAGCTGCCCCGACGATAGAGGAAATCGCCGAACATATCAGCCAAGCCGTGAACGTATCCGAGTTGAAGCAAGGCGATGCGGCCAAGCTGCAAAAGCTTTACCACATCGCGCCAGAGGAGGTCGAGGGCTTTATGCTGCTAACGTCACAGTCGAATGTGCGGGCAGACGAAATTCTCGTCTTGCAGGTGAAGGACGCGGCTGATCTCGGGGCGATCAAGGAAAACGTGCAAAAACGCATCGAGGCGCAACTGGTCAAATTCAGCGACTATCGTCCGGACGAGGCGACTCTCGTGGAAGAGCATGTGTGGAAAACAAAAGACAGATTCGCGCTGTTCGCCGTCTCGCGGGAGGCCGGGCAGGTCGAGCGGGCATTCGAGGAGGCTTTTTCGCTGCCGTAGACCACGCATAAAAAGGGGCGCGGGAAGCCGTGGGTCTGCCGACAGCCGGGACAACAGCGGCGTTTTCGCCAAGACCAGGCACTACCCATTTGTTAACGCAGCCTTTACCAATCCCTTACATTTCTTTACACAAAGCCCGTCCTATCTCAACAGAAGAAGACTATGATTGGTGACATGCTTATGAACATTCCTATTTGCAGGAGGTACAAAATGTTTCGTACATTCCCGAAAAAGCTTGTCCCAGTAGCTGTCATCTCTTCTCTGGCCCTGACGACGGCGCTGTTTGGCGGCACTCCCGGTCTGGTCAAGGCGGCAGAAAATAAAGCGGGCAACGCCCAAGTTAAAAACATTATCTTCCTGATCGGTGACGGCATGGGTACGTCCTATACAACTGCTTACCGCTACATGAAAGACGACCCGAAGACTACTGTGATGGAGCCGACCGAGTTTGACAAATATTTGGTCGGGGCGCAAATGACTTATGCCGAGGACGAAAAGCAAAACATCACCGACTCGGCTTCTGCGGCGACTGCCATGTCTTCCGGCGTGAAGACGTACAACAACGCGATTGCGGTCGACAACGACAAATCGGAAGTAGAGACGGTGCTGGAACGGGCCAAAAAAGTAGGGAAATCTACTGGACTGGTAGCTACCTCGGAGATTACGCATGCGACCCCTGCGGCTTTTGGTGCGCACGATGAGAGCCGCAAAAACATGGACGCGATCGCAAACGACTACTACGATCTGCGAATCAACGGCAAGCATTCCGTCGACGTGTTGCTCGGCGGCGGTCTGAACAACTTTGTACGCAAAGATCGCAACTTGACGGAAGAGTTTAAGAAAGACGGCTACAGCTACGTCACGACCAAACAAGAGCTTTTGAGCGACAAAAATGACAAAATTCTCGGCTTGTTCGCAACAGGCGGAATGGACAAAATGATCGACCGCACGGAGAAGTCTCCTTCGCTGGAGGACATGACGAAAGCGGCAATCGAGCGACTGAACAAAAACAAGGACGGCTTCTTCCTGATGGTAGAAGGAAGCCAGATTGACTGGGCTGGTCACGACAACGACATCGTTGCCGCGATGAGCGAGATGGAAGACTTTGAAAAAGCGTTCAAAGCAGCGATCGATTTCGCGAAAAAAGACGGCAACACACTGGTTGTCGCAACGGCAGACCACTCCACAGGCGGCTTGTCTGTAGGGGCGAAAGAGGAGTACAACTTCCTGGTAGGGCCGATCAAAGCGGCGAAGCGCACCCCTGATTTCATTTCTGCCGAAATCGCCAAAGGCGCAAACGTAGAAGAAACGCTGAAAAAGTACATTGATTTGCAACTGACTCCGGAAGAAATTGCTTCCGTGAACAAAGCGGCTGCCACCAAAAAGCAGGTGGATATCGACAACGCTATCGAAGCGATTTTTGACAAGCGCACCTTCACTGGCTGGACAACAGGCGGACATACGGGAGAAGATGTCAACGTATACGCTTACGGCCCAGGCAAAGAGCAATTTGCCGGACTGATCGACAATACGCACAACGCCGAAGTCATTTTCGAGATTCTCGGCAAGGCGAAGAAATAAGGATGCAAGAACAGAAGCTGCCAGGCTTATCTGGCAGCTTTTTCTTTTGCGCGGGCCAAGGGGGAGAGTCTCCCGTCCTGCCTGCATGTTTCTCGCGAAAGTCGCTTCGGCCAAAACAGCTATAGGGGTTTACATCCCGAACGTCCATTCGTAGAATAAGGGCAAGAAGGTGAGCCTGGTGAAGATGAAAAAAGATATGGCAAGTATTTTGGAGCAGTTGAAAACAGACGAGCGTTTTCGGGACAATATCGCCCACTGGCGGGTGATTCCGGCACGCGAGGCCAAAGCGGTTCCGTTTCCGCAGGAGATGGATGCGCGTATTCAGGATGCGCTGACGCGAAGAGGGATCACTTCTTTGTACACGCACCAGGAGACGTCGTTTCGCCATGTGCGCGGAGGCAAGCATATCGTGGCTGTCACGCCGACCGCATCGGGGAAAAGCATGTGCTACCATCTGCCGATTTTGCAGACGCTGGCCGAAGACACACAAGCCCGCGCGCTTTACCTGTTTCCGACCAAAGCGCTCGCCCAGGACCAGAAAGCGGAGCTGCACGAGCTGATTGGCGAAATGGGGCTGGCCATCAAGTCGGAGACGTACGATGGCGACACTCCTGCCAACATCCGGCAAATGGTGCGCAAAGCGGGCAACATCGTCATCACCAACCCGGACATGCTGCATTCAGCCATTTTGCCCCATCACACCAAATGGGTTTCTTTTTTCGAGCATTTGAAATACATCGTCATCGACGAACTGCATACATACCGCGGCGTCTTTGGAAGCCACGTCGCCAACGTGATTCGCCGCCTGAAACGGATTTGCGCCTTTTACGGCAGCACGCCGCAATTCATCTGCACGTCGGCTACGATCGCCAATCCGCGAGAGCTGGCGGAAGCGTTGACAGAGGAGCAGGTAGAGCTGGTCGATAACAACGGCGCGCCGTCGGGAATCAAGCATTTTGTGTTCTACAATCCGCCAGTGGTCAACCGTCAGCTGAACATCCGGCGAAGCGCCACATTGGAGGCGCGGGACATTACCGAGCAGTTTTTGACCAATGGCATCCAGACGATTTTGTTTGCGCGCAGCCGCGTCCGCGTGGAAATTTTGCTGACGTATTTGCAGGAGCTGATCAAGCGCAAGCTCGGCCCGAAAACGATTCAAGGATATCGCGGCGGCTATTTGCCGAGTCAGCGCAGGGAGATTGAGCGCGGCCTGCGCAATGGCGACATCATGGGGGTCGTCAGCACGAATGCGCTGGAGCTTGGGGTGGACATCGGACAGCTCCAGGCGTGCGTCATTACCGGGTATCCAGGCTCGGTGGCGAGCACGTGGCAGCAGGCGGGACGGGCAGGCAGGCGGCAAGGCGAGTCGGCGGTCATTATGGTCGGCAGCTCGACTCCGCTGGATCAATACGTGATCGCCCACCCCGAGTATTTTTTCGATCGGAGTCCGGAGACGGCACGGATCAACCCTGACAACCTGATTATTTTGGTCGATCATCTGAAATGCGCGGCGTACGAGCTGCCTTTTAGCAAAGGGGATACGTTCGGCCGCGCGGAAATCACGGAAGTGCTGGAATTTTTGACCGAGGAGCAAGTGCTGCACTACTCCCGCGGCAAATGGTTCTGGATGAACGATTCATTCCCGGCACACAACATCAGCCTGCGCTCGGCATCGCAGGAAAACGTGGTCATCATCGATATTAGCGAGCGCGGCAACGAGCGGGTCATCGGGGAAATGGACCGGTTCAGCTCGATGACGCTTTTGCATGACGAAGCGATTTACTTGCACCAGGGAACGCAGTACCAGGTGGAGAAGCTGGACTACGAGGAAAAGAAAGCGTACGTTCGGGAAGTGCAGGTCGACTATTATACAGACGCCAATCTGGCCGTGCAGCTGAAAGTGCTGGAGCAGGACCAGACGCGCCACCACGGGCAGAGTGTCGTTGCCTACGGCGAAGTCTCGGTGCACGCCATGGCGACGATTTTCAAGAAAATCAAGTTTGAGACGCATGAAAATATCGGTTCGGGGCCGATTCATTTGCCTGAGGAGGAGCTGCACACGAACGCGGCGTGGATCGGTTTTTCCGACTCGCTGCTTGCGGAGATCGGGACGGAGGACGTGGAGCGGGGGCTGGTTGGACTGGCCCACGTATTGCAGCACGTGGCGCCACTGTTTGTCATGTGCGACCCGATGGACTTGCACGTGATTCCCCAGCGCAAGGCGGTGCATTCCCAGGAACCGACGATTTTCCTGTACGACCGCTATCCGGGCGGCATCGGGCTATCCGAGCAAGTGTACAAGGAAATGGAGACGATTCTCACGCAGGCGCAGCGGCTGATCAGCTTTTGTGCGTGTACCTCGGGCTGTCCTTCCTGCGTCGGGGCGACTGATGACGGCAGCAAGGAGCTGGCGATGACCTTGCTGCGCATCGCTCAGGGGGGAAGCACATATGTCTCTTAAATCCAAGCTGCAACGGATGAAGGGACATATGGCGCTGGATTCGGAAAAAAGGGCGTCGTCCGCCGCAGCGAGGGCAGCTGAGGAAGCGCAGGGGCAGTCGGCTGCGGGATTGGCGGCCAAAGCAGACGGAGTGCTCGAAACAGCCGAGGTGTCGGCCAAAGCAGACGGAGTGCTCGAAACAGCCGAGGTGTCAGCAGAGGCAACCAGAGTGTCCGTTGCGGCTAAGGCATCGGCTGAAGTAGCTGGAGCGTTCGAAACGACCGAAGAATCAGCCAGAGCACCAAAAACGACTAAGATGTCCGCAGAGGAAGAAGTTACCGCATCAAGTCCCGCTGACTCAGAATCACTTTCTGCCATTCCCGCACAAGCAGGGAAACTGCCGATTCCTTTTGCAGACAAATGGAGCAGAATGCAGGCGTTCCCCTACTTTTGGGAAGACGAGCATGTCATGATTCGCGAGGTTCGCTATCCGATCGGGCAGCGCCACGGGGCGTACACGTTTGCCCAGTTGAACGAGGCAATCGCTATCTGGGAAGCTTCCGGCCGACAGCATCCGTTGTCGGCAGCGGGCAAAAAAGCGGACGAGCTGCTGTTTTTTGATACGGAGACAACCGGGCTGTCCGGCGGCGTCGGGAATGCCGTCTTTTTGCTTGGCTACAGTCGTCTGGAAGGGGAAGAAGTGATCGTCCGCCAGCATTTCCTTCCGGCTCCGTATGCGGAAGCGACTTTGTACCAGTCGTTTCTCGAACAGGCGCAAAAGTCTTCGCATCTGGTGACGTTCAACGGGAAATCGTTCGACTGGCCGCAGGTGCGGACGAGGCATACGCTGGTGCGCGATCAAGTTCCTGCCCTGCCGACGTTCGGTCATCTCGACTTGCTGCACGGAGCCAGAAGGCTGTGGAAGGCTGAGCTGGAATCGTGTCGCCTGGGAATCATCGAGCAGGAAAAGCTGGACGTGTTTCGCGAGGATGATTTGCCGGGCTTTTTGGCTCCTGTGCGGTACTTTGACTTTTTGCATTCGCAGGACCCTGACGTGATCGAAGGGGTGCTGCGGCACAACGAGACAGACGTTCTCTCGCTGATCACGCTTTACATTCACATGACCCGGCTGTTGGCGGATCAGCCGAGCAGCGACGTTTCTGTTGCGGAACGATTTGAAATTGCCAGATGGTACGATGCACTGGGTGACCAGGAAGCGGCCATGGCGGGATACCGCCTGGTTGCGGATAGCGACCATGTTTGGAGCAACCGGGCCAAGCTCGCCATCGGCCATCTGTACAAAAAGCAAAAGAACTGGCAGCAAGCATTGACGGTCTGGGAAGCGTGCATAGCGTCGTCCGGCTATGTCCCGGAAGAGGTGTACATCGAGGCGGCGAAGCTGTGCGAGCATCAGCTGGGCGATGCGGAAAAAGCATTGCGCTATACGCGGCAAGCTTACGAGCAGTGGAAAAAGCGGGGCACCTTGCTGCGAAACCGTACCCAGTCCGAAGCAGCTGCGTACCAAAAACGGATCGACCGCCTGCAAGCGAAGGTACAGGGAAGCGCAGCGGAGCAGGAGAGCCTTTTGTCCGGGTTTTTGGATTGGTCGGATGAGCGGGAAGAAATGTAAATAGCGCAATAATGGTAGGCTCTGTCGGGGAAGCAGTAGCTGTCGGGAAAGCAGCAGCTATCGGTAAGCAGTAGCTACTGGGTAAAACAGCAGCTATCAGGTAAACAGCGACTACGGGATCAGCAGAAGCATTAGCTAAAAAGTGTAGCTTTCCGATAAAAAAACCAGCCTCCTTCCCAAACCGGGGGAGGCCTTTTCTCAGTTTTCTATGTCAAAACGAAGCTTCGTTACTGGCCCGTCTTCCTTGAACCATTTGGCGACCGCTTCGTACGAAAAATCAGTCAGCATCGGTACCGATATTTCCAGCGTGTGCCCGTCGACCCATGCCAAATCCGTGATGGGCAGCTCAAAAGACTCCGGTGATAGCAGCGGTTGCAGTTTTTCCTCGGCTTTGTGGATCGGAAGCAGCTCCAGCTTCCTCAAATCGATGATCGACAGATGATGCCGAATCACTTCATTCCCCTCGTTTCTGCCAAGGAGGATCGCTGCGTACTTTTCGTCAGGCGATAAAATCGCTTGCTGAAAGATGCTGGAAGGTTCTAACGGAAGACTTTTGACATTGTCGCCTTGTAGGTGGACCAGAATATGACTGCATAATTTAGTGCCGCAGGCGTAGGCCACATCGGCAAACAACCCGTTTGTTCCCGACCAGAGTGGCTTGACGACAATCCGATCAATTTCAATCCGTTGCTCTTCGGGGGTGTACTCGTTCAAATAATCTTGCAGGACTTGAATTTGATTGATGGGTAAATCATATTCTTTTGAGTCAAAGACAAAGGTTAGTGCTTCCCCCACTTCCGTCACAGCACTGTCGGTTTGTTGAAAAGAGGCTGCTTCGTTACTGCATCCGCTCAGTTGAGTCAGAAGAAGCAGCGTCAAAAAGATAGAGACAAGGAAGTTCCTTTTCATAAAAGCTCCTTTTCTGCCAGATACGCTTGATTTTATAATATTTACGATCTTTTCACGTTTCAACAGCAAGTAGATGAATCCTGCACAAAACAAAACAGCCGCTAAAAAACGCTCATGACCGTTTAATGAAAAACAGACCCTCTGATTGGAGGGTCTTGCCGTTTTATTTAACATATCTCCCCCGATACTCCTCAGCCAGCATGGACATCAGGATCGAATCGTGATAAGCATGGTTGTAAAAGAGCGCTTGACGCTGCACGCCTTCGCGCTGGAAGCCGAGCTTTTCATAAGTGTGGATCGCCCGGTCATTGTAGGCGAATACGTTCAGCTCGATCCGGTGCAGGTTGAGAATGCCAAACCCGTAGTCGAGCATCAACAGCAGCGCCTCACTGCCGTAGCCTTTGCTCTGGTAGGCGGGTTGATGGATGGCAATGCGAATGTAGGCGTTGCGGTTGAAAGTGTCGATATCGCCTAGCTGAACGTCACCAATCACCTCATCGTTTTCGCACAAGGCGATCGCAAGCAGCACGCTGGCAGAATCTTGCCTTTTGCTCTCAAAATATTGCTCGATCTGCTCGCGGGTAAAGTGCTTTTGCGTGCCTGTCAGTTTTCGTGTATCGCTGCTGTAGAGCGAATGATAGTAAAAGTCCACATCGTCCTGTCCAAAAGGGCGGAGATAGACGCGCTGTCCCTCCAGAAAACGGACGGGGGCGCTGTATTCGTTATGAGTAGACATGTTTGCTGTCCTCCTTGCCAGATTCGCTTTTTAACAGCATAGTGGACAAGTGTATACTTGAAAATGCGCAGTTTGCTAAAAAACAAAAGGACAGATGAGGGAGCATACACGATGCTGCTGTTGACACCCAAATGGAATGAAGCGACAAACGAGCCGCAATATGTGCAGCTGTATACGTATATCAAAAACGAAATCATTGCGGGCAGGCTGGCGGAGAAAGTTCGCCTTCCTTCCGTCCGCAAGCTGGCAGATTCGCTTGGCCTGAGCACGACACCTGTAGAAATGGCCTACCAGCAGTTGCTCGCCGAAGGATTCATTCAGAGCAGACCGCGCAGCGGCTACTTCGTGGAAAAGCTGCCCGATCCCGAATTTTCGCCAAAAGAAAAAAGGCAGCATGAACACTTAGGATGGAACCGACCGACTGTGCGTGATGCACGAAACTACCAATACGATTTTCATATGTCGCAAAACGATTTTTCTCTTTTTCCGTACACGCTCTGGCGCCGATTGTACAATCAACTACTGTGCCCGGCGCGGGAAGAAGATTTGTTCTATGGAGATCCGCAGGGCGAGCCGGGGCTGCGTCGGCAAATCGCCGATTATTTGCACAGGTATCGCGGAGTAACCTGTTCGCCGGATCAAATCGTCGTTGGAGCCGATCAGTTCGGGCTGCTTTCGCTCATCTGTCTGATGCTCAAGCCGCAGTTGGAGCGCATCGGCGTGGAAAATCCGGGCTACCTGCTCTATGCCAATACATTCCGCCAGCATGGATATGAGACGGTGCCGATTTCACTCACGGAGGACGGGATCGATGTTTCCGAGCTGTACGAGTCGCAGGTGCGGCTCGCCGTCGTTTCTCCCTCGCACCAATATCCGCGCGGGATGATCATGCCTGTCTCCAAGCGGTTGCAGCTGTTGGAGTGGGCGCAAAACGTCAACGGGTACATCATCGAAGACGACTACGACGGCGAGTTTCGCTACCACGGCAGGCCGATTCCTGCGCTGCAAGGGCTGTTGCCGCAAAATAATGTCATCTACATGGGCGGCTTCGCGCAAGTCATGGCGCCTGCGCTCGGCATCTGGTACATCGTTTTGCCAAGCTCCTTGCTGGATGTCTACTACACCTTGCTGCGCGACACTTTGCTGGAGCAGTCAGCGTCGCGGCTGCATCAACGCGCGATGGAAGCATTCATGCAAAACGGCCATCTGGAAAAGCACGTCCGCAAAATGCGCAGCCTGTACCGGAAAAAGCACGATGCCCTGCTCGCCGCCGTTCAAAAGCATTTTGGCGAGCGGGCCGCAGTGATCGGAGCAGATGCCGGATTCCACGTATTGCTGCGCGTCTACAGCGAGCGGTCGGAAGAAGAGCTGAAACGGCTGGCGATTCAGGCGGGAGTGCGGGCGTCTTCTGCGGCTTTTACATGGCTCAAGCCGCCTGCGGACATGCCCAAAGAATTTTTCCTCGGCTTCTCAGGCATTGCCCTCGACCAGATCGAACCGGGAATTGCAGCTTTGTGCCAGGCGTGGTTTGGCGACAGTTGACAACAAGCAAGCGGGATACGATGGTCGATTTGGCCAGCCGGGCAGATTTTCCAGGACGGATTTGCGCGTCAGGTACGAGTTGAGTGAAAATGAGGTAATGATTGATTGTTTATGATCTTTGTTGATTTTTACTGAGCCTTCACATAAAATTAAATCAATACCAATTTAATCCTTTTGTGTATGTAAAACCCTTTGGCGTGGAGGGGGAAATGAAATAGCAAATGATTGAAAAAAAGTATCTCAAATCAAATGAGGTCATGGACTATTTGGGAATTTCTAAAGCAACACTGACGAGGTACATTTAACAAGGTATGCCAGTTTATAGACTGTCGGCACGTAAAACTTGTTTGGCCCTCAATTAGTAAATGAATGGCTTAAAAAACGTTCTGAAGGCTAATTAAAAGAGAAGCCTCTCACTAATGTAGAACGCGCTTATCAACGCCATCGAAATAGCACTTTTTTGGAGATATAAATTAAGTGATAGGGTAAAGTCGGGAATTGTAATTTTTAATGAATTTACAAAAGCTTAAAAGTAATTTTATGGGGGTATGCTTTAATGTCTAACCATATGAAAAGAAGATATCTAATTAGTTTGTGCGCTTCAATATTATGTCTGATAATTCTTTTTATTCTTGCGTATAGTCAAAATATTGAATGGTTAAAAGAGTATAGTTTTCTTAAGATATATTTAATCTCCATAATAGTTCACATAGTAACTCATTGGGTAACTGGATTTTTCAGGATAAAAAAAGTTTAAAAGAATAACGGAGACAAAAAATGTAAGAGTATTTTAATTTGCTCTTACATTTTTTTATTTATATGGAAAATTATATGTGTATTGTTAAAAATATAAAAATAATACAAAAAATTAACTAAAAAGGATAAAATTAGAAGAAATTACAATTATTTCTGTAGAAATGTAGAAAAAAGCCGTACCAAGTAGAACTTTGGCGAGTCACCCTTGGTAGCGGCTTAGCGTGAACCCCTTTCTTGTTGTGAAAAAGGGCTACATCCTTTTAATTAAACAACAAAAGTCCCTTTTACTGCAACAAAAAAGAGGTTAATTTCTGCCGGGAAAGGGGAGGAATGACAACTTTTTTGTTTCGAAACTAAATTAATTGAAGGGACTGTAAAAATGTTGAAAATGAAAAGACTTTTAGCGATGGTAATGACTTTTGCTCTAATGTTAGTGGGGGTTGCAGGATTCGGCGCTTCTTCAAATGTTGCTCAAGCAGCAAAAGGAGATGTTGTTGGTGTAGTAGTAAAAAGGCAAATATATCATAAATCTCAATGGAGTCAGGCTAACTGGTCGCAAACAGATTATGAGTTTTATTTGATGGCCCCACAAGCGCGTAAATTTGCAAAAAATTACGATACAGGCTATGCAGAGGCAGCTGCTGAATATCTCATGGGCTTAATTCCAACTGTGGGGCCGTACATGGCTGGTATTGCAGTACTCACTTCGATTTACGATAGTGATTTTGGTACTGAAATTCGGGATCGATCTGAGCGTGGTCCTGTAAAGTTTACTGTAACGCAGAATAAATACGGAAAATTTTATGGGCCGGTGACTACTTGGAGTGGTGATGTTGATAGAGTCAAATTAGGTGACACTACTTATAGTACTGTAGTCGACTATGATTACCTATATAAGTAATGAATCGTTAATAACTTTTTTTTCTAGTTGACTCTAGTGTTAAGCTTGGAAGTTTTACGGTGGTATGCAAGCCTGGCTCGATCAAAATGTAGCAAATTTCCGGTTTAATCGATGAAGTTGAGGGTGGTGTCAGCGACGCTGGTACTACCCCAACTAATAAAACAGCGAAATATGCGCATTGTAATGAGCTGTTTAGATCCATCTTTAAGTGGAAATTCAATAGTGCAGTTATGGCGTACAGTTCTAGGGGCGAAAACCTCTTTAGGTACCTGTGCGTTTTTTGTTTTTCCAGTCTTCTAGCGCATGAGGGAGCTGCAAAATACGAATGTTCAATGGTCTCAATGTTTCTAAGGTAGTAACTTCTTTCGGATCAAAACCATACTCTCTAAGGAAGTTGATATGTTCCTAGGCTAATGGAGACATGTGTTTTAGTAAGCCTTCTCGTAAGACTCTTTACACTTAGCGGATCAGTTCAGACTTCTCTCGATCATTTGCTTAGTGTTCAAGCAATAGCTAGAGCGCATTTTCGTAGGAAATTTGGAATGTTTTTCTGTGACAGTTCATTTCGATCGGGAATTGCCGCTTTGTGCCAGGCGTGGTTTGGCGACAGCTGACAAGTTGACAACAAGGAAGCAGGCAAGTATGCTACTTGTTGTAGTCACAGGAAAATATAGAAAACAAAATATTTTCCTGAGTTTTCGAGAGGAGCTTTCCTGAACATGCAAGAGCGAATTTTACAATGCGCCCAGCAGGAAATCGAAACGAGAGGCATCCGTTTTACGATGGCCGATTTGGCTCGCCGGGCGGGAATCAGCACAAAGACGCTGTACGCAAGTTTTCCCTCCAAGGAAGCGCTCATCGAGAGGATCATTGCGGATAGCATCGAGGAATTGAAGGCCGAAGAAGACCGGATTTTGTACGATCCAAACCTCGGTTTGCAGGAAAAAATGCGCGAGCTGCTGGCTTTGGTGCCGGGCGGATTTTCCAGGACGGACTTGCGCGTCTGGTACGAGTTGAAGCGCTATTATCCTGCGCAGTGGCAAATGATTGAAGAGGTTTACCAAGAAGAGTGGGAGCATGTCCGCGTGCTTTTGGAGCAAGGCATCGAGGCAGGCGTGTTCCGCCGCGTGCAGCTGCCCATCCTGATTTTGATGTACACAGGTGCGCTCGAACAGTTGATTGACCAACAATTGTCAGCCAGCTACCAGATGACAATCGCGGAAGCGTTGGACGCGATTATCGATATTTTGCTCGGCGGTGTGCTGGCTTCGTCAGCGGAGAAAGGGGATCAGGGAGAATGAGTTGGGTGTATTTGCTGCTGGCGATTTTGCTGGAGGTAGCGGGAACGACTTCCATGAAGCTGTCGGAAGGGCTGAGCAAGCCGGTTCCTACTGTGTTGATGTTTGTTTTTTACGTGCTGTGCTTTTCTTCGTTGAGCCTCGCGCTCAAAGAGATGGAGGTGGGCACTGCCTATGCGATCTGGTCCGGGCTGGGCACGGCGATTATTGCCCTGATCGGTGTCATCATCTTCAAGGATGCCTTTACCGTGAAAAAGATGGTGGCGGTCGGGCTGATTATTGCGGGCTGCGTCCTGCTGAATCTCGGTGACGGCGCACATGCCCAAGAGCCTGCAAAAGCGCAGCAGGACGGGGGATTGACGGTCAAATGAGCAGAGCGAAGCCCAAGCTGTTCTGGTTTTTCTGGCTGACGGATGTGGCTTTCATCGTCTACTGGGCGATTGTGTTTTTCGGGCTGTTGCCTGCGGAGTACATGTACCAGGATTATCGCGATCCGAACCTGGTAGCGTGGAACTTGTCCTTTTTTCCTCTGGATATGCTGGTTTCGCTCACGGGGTTCGCAAGCCTCTACAGCTACCGGAGGGGGAGCGACAACTGGAAGCCGCTCGCCATCGTTTCGCTCGTGCTCACATCGTGCTCCGGCTTGCAGGCGATCGCCTTTTGGGCGTTCAAGGCTGACTTCGACTGGTCGTGGTGGTTGCCGAACTTGTTTTTGCTGATCTATCCCCTGTTTTTTCTGCCGGGCTTTCTAAGGGCGGGGAGCGTGGGGCGAAAAGGCTGCAAGCCGCAGTGCGAAGCGCAAAGCCAGCCATGAACCAAAAAAGCTGCGATTGAAAAGAAAACGGATTCTTGACAGATTTTATATGTCCACTATATAGTAGGACATAAGTTAATAGTGCTGTGGAGATTGGGAGATCAGCTAATATTTGCAAAAAGAGGGCAGCGCCCTGCATTTTTGCGAGTATTGGCTTTTTTGTTTTCTCCATAAACGACGCAAAGGAGTTGGGCGAAATGTAAGCGCTTCGAAATTGGGTTGCCCGCGACGCGATGTGCAGTCTCTTGGAACAAGGTGTTTTCCAAATAAGGGGGTAAGGGACATGTCTGTTTACGTAGGAGAGTTGATCGGGACGATGATCCTGATCATTTTGGGGGCAGGTGTATGCGCCGGCCAAAGCTTGAAAAAGGCATACTCGCAAAATGGAGGCTGGATTGTCATCACGCTCGGCTGGGGTCTTGCAGTCGCATGCGGTGCTTACGCCGTAGGCAGCATTAGCGGCGCGCATCTCAATCCGGCGCTTACGATCGCACTGGCCAGCATCGGTCAATTTCCGTGGGAGCAGGTGCCGGGCTACGTCATCGCGCAACTGATCGGGGCATTTATGGGAGCGACTTTCGTCTGGATTTTTTACTACCCGCATTGGCGCGAAACAGATGACGCAGCAGCCAAATTGGGGATTTTTGCCACAGGTCCAGCGATTCCAAACACAGTAGCCAACTTGTTTAGCGAAATTTTAGGTACTTTCTTCCTCGTGCTTGGTCTTCTGGCGATTGGAGCGAATAAATTTGCAGAAGGATTGAATCCGTTTGTCGTCGGTTTCCTCATCGTGGCAATCGGCTTGTCTCTCGGCGGAACGACTGGTTACGCGATCAACCCTGCCCGCGACCTGGGGCCGCGCATCGCGCACGCCCTGCTGCCGATTCATGGCAAAGGTCATTCCAACTGGGGATATGCGTGGATTCCGGTTGTCGGTCCGATCATCGGAGCAGTGGGCGGCGCGTTCTTTTACAAATGGACGTTCACTGATCACAGCTTGACAGGGGTTGTAGGCTTGGCTGTATTTATGGTCATCGCCATAGCCGTAGGCGCTGCCAGCAAAAAATCGAATGCAGCAAGTGCGACTGGCAAAGAACGTCTGGTGACAGACCGGGCGCGTTCCCAATCGCATTGACGATATAGAAGTTTTCACCCATAAAAAAAGAAGCAGGGAAAATACCCTGCCTGTAGCTAAATAGAAAAGATCCGATGCTTCTATTATAAGGAGGAATAGCCGCTATGGACAACAAATATATGCTTTCGCTCGACCAAGGAACGACAAGCTCTCGCGCTATTTTATTCGATAAATCCGGTGCGATCATCGGGGTTGCCCAGAAAGAGTTCACGCAAATTTATCCGAAGCCGGGTTGGGTGGAGCACAACGCGGAGGAAATTTGGGAGTCGCAATTGGAAGTATTGAAAGCGGTATTGTTGGAAAATCACGTGAAGCCGGAGCAAATCGCGGGCATCGGGATCACGAACCAGCGGGAAACGACCGTTGTCTGGGATCGTCACACCGGAAAGCCGATCTACAATGCGATTGTTTGGCAGAGCAGACAGACCATCGATATTTGCAACCAGCTCAAGGAGCAAGGTTACGAGCAAACCGTGCGGGAAAAAACCGGACTGTTGATCGACGCGTATTTTTCTGGAACAAAAGTAGCGTGGATGCTCGAACACGTGGAAGGTGCGAGAGAAAAAGCAGAGCGCGGCGACCTGCTGTTCGGCACGATCGATACGTGGCTGATCTGGAAGCTGACAAACGGCAACGTGCACGTGACCGACTATTCCAATGCTTCGCGCACATTGATGTTCAACATTCACACGCTGGAGTGGGACGACGAGCTGCTCGCCATGCTGCACGTTCCGAAAGCGATGCTGCCGCGCGTCTGCCCATCCAGCGAGTTGTACGGCTACACCGATGAAAAAGTGTTCCAGGTGCAGATCCCGATTGCCGGAATCGCGGGCGATCAGCAGGCTGCCTTGTTCGGGCAGGCGTGCTTCTCCGAGGGCGCTGCGAAAAATACGTACGGCACAGGTTGCTTTATGCTGATGAACACAGGCGAAAAGGCGGTTGCTTCGAAAAACGGGCTGTTGACGACGATTGCCTGGGGAGTAGACGGCAAAGTCGAGTATGCGCTGGAAGGCAGCATTTTCGTGGCGGGCGCGGCGATTCAATGGCTGCGCGACGGACTGAAGCTGATCGAAAAGTCATCCGACTCGGAAAAGCATGCGATGGCAGTAGACAGCACGGATGGAGTATACATGGTTCCGGCCTTCGTCGGTTTGGGAGCGCCATACTGGGACATGGAGGCAAGAGGAGCGATCTTCGGTTTGACTCGCGGTACGACCGAGGATCATCTGATTCGCGCTGCCCTGGAATCGTTGGCGTATCAAACGCGTGACGTGCTGGAAGCGATGGAAGCCGATTCCGGGATCAAGCTGCAAAAGCTGGCTGTTGATGGCGGAGCGGTAGCCAACAACTTCCTGATGCAGTTCCAGTCCGATATTTTGGCGACAGAAGTAGAGCGCCCGCGCGTCAACGAGACGACTGCACTCGGTGCTGCTTACTTGGCGGGGCTTGCTGTCGGCTACTGGAACAGCAAGGAAGACATCGTGCACAACAAAGTCGTCGAGCGTTCGTTTGTGCCTGATCTGGCCGAGGAAAAACGCCAGGAGTTGTACGAGGGCTGGAAGCAGGCTGTCAAGGCGACGATGGGTTACAAGATTAGGCATTGATTTTTGCGCCAAAGAGGAATAGAGTAAAGATAAGTTAATCATTTGCTGTGGAGACCGTGGAGACAGCCAGTATCAAAAGGGCAATGGACAATGTCGTTGCTTCTTTTGGATATTGGCTGTTTTTTGTTTTTTCGTCAGAAAGGATGAGATCAACGATGAACGCTCAACGAAAATTGTCATCATTTACGCGTCAGGCATGTCTGGAAGAAATGGCGAGCAAGCGCCTCGATCTTTTAATCATCGGAGGAGGCGTCACCGGAGCGGGGATTGCCCTTGACGCCGCTTCGCGCGGACTTACCGTAGGACTGGTAGAAAAGCAAGACTTTGCCGCAGGTACGAGCAGCCGTTCGACCAAGCTCGTCCACGGAGGATTGCGTTACTTGAAGCAGGGCGATGTGCAGCTCGTGCGCGAGGTGGGCAGAGAGCGCGCCATTTTGTATCGCAATGCTCCGCACATCGTCATTCCGGAAAAAATGATCTTGCCGATCGTGGAAAAAGGGACGTACGGCAAGCTGGCTACGTCCGTCGGCTTGTACATTTACGATGTGTTGGCGGGCGTCGAGCGCAAAGAGCGCCGCATCATGCTGAACAAACAGCGGACGATGGAAGCAGAGCCGCTTTTGCGCACGGATATTTTAAAAGGCGGCGGACTGTACTTCGAATACCGCACCGACGATGCCCGTCTGACGGTCGAAGTCATGAAGACAGCGCGCGCGCACGGGGCTTTGTGCACAAACTACACGGAGGCAACCGAGTTTATTTACGAGAACGGCAAAGTGACAGGCATTCGTGCGAAAGATTTGCTGTCCGGCAGCGAATACGAGCTGTACGCGAAAAAAATCGTCAACGCCGCAGGCCCATGGGTCGATCAACTCAGGGAAAAAGACCGTTCCTTGTACGGCAAAAGACTGCACCTGACCAAAGGCGTCCACCTCGTTGTTCCGTACAACCGACTGCCGCTCAAACAATCCGTTTACTTCGATGTCTCGGACGGACGCATGCTGTTTGCGATTCCAAGGAATAACAGCACGTATATCGGCACGACAGACACGAACTACCAGGGAGTGCTGGAGCGCCCGACGGTGACGCGTGAAGATATGGAGTACGTGCTTCGCGCCGCCAACGAAATGTTCCCGACTGCCAAACTGACCGAGCAGGATGTCAGCTCCAGTTGGGCAGGGCTGCGACCGCTGATTCACGAGGATGGCAAATCGCCTTCCGAGCTGTCGCGCAAGGACGAGATTTTTTATTCGAATAGCGGGCTGATTACGATTGCGGGCGGCAAGCTGACCGGATTCCGCAAGATGGCAGAGCGCATCGTGGACGTAGTCGCCAAACAGTTGACGGCAGAAGAAGGAAGATCGTTCAAGCCGTGCCAAACGGACACAATCGTGCTGTCGGGCGGCGAGTTCGCCTCCGGGAAAATGATCCCTGCCTATGTGAAAAAGCAAGCAGAGCGGGTGCGCGATTTTGGCATCTCGGAAGAGCAAATTCGCGTTCTTGTAGGAAAGTTCGGCAGCAATAGCGAAAAAATAGTAACAGCGTGTCTTGAATACATTGCCAACAACGAGACACAGTCGGCGGCGGAAGCGCTGCTTTTGGCTGAGCTGCACTACGCACTGGAAGAAGAAATGGTCATGACTGTCAGCGACTTTTTGATCCGTCGCACAGGCCGACTGTTTTTTGAACGCGATTCATTGGAAAGCATATACCCGATGGTGGCCGATGAGCTGGCCAACAAGCTGCATGCGGACGCAGAGCAAAAAGACCGGGACTTGAAAGCTTTTGCCGAGGAATACCATCTAGCCAAAACATTTCAATAGGGGTGACTCCTGATTGGCCAACCAGATTAATCAGCCTATTCTTCCGGCTGCCCGAACACTGAAAGAATTTGACGAGCTGATGGAGACGTGCTACGAACGCATTATTTTGCTGAACGCCCATGTAGCGCAAGTAAAGCCTTTGGGCAAGCGGGCGAGAGCGTTTGGAAAAAAACTGCTCATTCACGCCGACCTCATCGACGGATTGAAGTCGGATGAGTATGCGATGGAATTTCTTGCGCAGGAAGTGAAGCCTGACGGAATCATCACGACGAGAAACAGTGTGGTTTTGGCCGCGAAGAAAAAAGGGCTGATTTCCATCCAGCGTCTTTTCCTGATCGATACGATGGCATTGGACAGCAGCCTTACGCAGCTGGAGCGGACGAAACCGGATTACGTGGAAGTGCTGCCGGGGATCATCCCGCATTTGATCGAGGAGATCATGGAGCGGACCCGTATCCCGATCATCGCAGGTGGCTTCATCCGTACGAAGGAAGACGTGGATCGGGCTTTGCAGGCAGGTGCGACCTCTGTCACTACCTCCCGCAGAGAGCTGTGGGCAAAATCATAGGATAACAAGGGCGAATCCAGCAAAAAGCCGGACATTCCAAGCGGGGAATGTTCCGGTTTTTTGCCTTTTGGCGCGTCAGGCGTCTTAGGCATGCAGCTGGGAAAGGTAGTAGAAAACATAGGTAGATACCTGATTTTTCCTCTGGGAAAGATAGTTGTCTATGCGGCTTTACCTCCTCTGGCATATATACATATAGTCATCCAAAAACAAGAGGAAAGAAGGCGACAGCATGAATTATCAAAGTTCGCAATGGCAGTCCTCGTATTCTTCTTCGACTGGGCAATCTTCCTATTATCCATGGCAGCGGGATGGTCAACGCCCTCCTGGCTGGGATCATCGCGGCGGAGGAAGCTCGCAAGGCTGGAACCGCAGACGCAGATGTCCTGACCGTTGCCGCAACTGTCCGCCCCAATGCTGCGGCCGTCGTCATTGGTAATTTCTCTCTTAAAAAGAGCCAATCTTCCACATTAGCGGGAGATTGGCTTTTTTCAATGCGGGGCTGCATGGCTTGGTCCGTTGCAGGTCAACGGCTGAGAACGATTCCCATTCTGCGGACACCTTCTTCTATGCCGTCCTCGGAAACATTGCCGTACCCAATCACAATCTTGTCTTCATGTCTGCCTTTCCCAATCGCATGTTCCTCCACAGGGTAGACGCGCACGCCAGCAGCTTCCAGTGCAGTCAAGACATCCGGTGTAAAAGAGATGCCGTCAAAAGCAGCGACGATGTGCAGCCCGGCAGCTTCTCCCCAGATGGTGGCGCGATCGGCAAACGTGCGGCGCAGCGCCTCTATCAGGCATTGGCGCCGTTTTTTGTACAGCTTTTTCATTTTGCTGATGTACTTTTCCAGATGGCCTTCCTCGATGAAGCGACCGAGAGCGAGCTGTTCGAGCGAAGGCGTGTGCAGGTCGGACAGCCATTTGGCTTGTTGATACCGCTCGACCAATGTTTCCGGCAGGACAAGGTAGCCGAGGCGCAGGCCAGGCGACAATATTTTGCTGAAGGAGCCGATGTAGATTACCCGCTCGGGGGCCAACCCCTGGATCGAGCTGATGGGCGGGCTCTCATAGCGAAATTCGCTGTCGTAATCGTCCTCGACGATGTAGCAATCGACTGAGCGCGCGTATTGGATCAGCTGGATTCGCCGCTGGATCGTCAGCGTAGTGCCGAGCGGAAACTGGTGGGATGGCGTCACAAAGGCAAAACGGGGTCTGCTGCCAGCGAGTGGCGAAGGCAGACTGTGCATGTTCATGCCGTACTCGTCAACGGGAACCGGACAAAGTCTGGCTCCTGTCGAGGTGAAGATCGACTGGATATCCTGGGTGATCGGGTCTTCGATGAGCACGCAGCTTTCGCGGTTCAGCAAAACTTTGGCAATCAAAGTAAGCGCCTGAGTCGCGCCGGAGGTCATGACGATTTGCTCAGGAGTGCATTGCACGCCGCGCGTCCGGTACAGATAGCGGCTCAGTACATCGCGTAGCTCAGCGCGTCCCTCGGGCCGATTGTAGCCGAAAGCCGACAAGGGGGCATCGTGGCACACCTGTTGTACGGTTTTGCCCCACAAGCTGCGGGGAAATTGTTCGAGCGCAGGCACGCCTGAACGAAAATCAATGAGGTGCTCCGGCTGATCGCCTGCCGAGGGGAGCGGTCGTTCCTGTCCGCGAGCGAACTGCTCCAAATAAATGCCTGCGGCGACAAAATAGCCCGAGCCTTGTCTGCTTTCGATATATCCTTCAGCGAAAAGCTGGTCGTAGGCTTCGATCGCGACATTTCGGGAAATGCGCAGCTCTTGCGCCATTTTTCGGGTGGAAGGCAGCTTGAAGCCGGCTGCCCAGTCGCCACGCAATATTTTGTCGCGAAATTCTGTATAAATTTGCCGGGTCAAAGGAATCGGCTTGTCCCGATCGATGGGCACCCATAGCATGGCGAATGCGCCTCCTTTCCAACTGGTCCTGTCCAAACAGGCCCAAACTGGATCTGATCGTCTCCAGCTTATCATGTTAGGGTGAGGGAAGAGAAGATTGCCCAGTCAAAGGAGAGAGTGCATGTGAACAACCAGGAAAAGCAGACTGCCCACGTATTGAAAACAATCGCCCGGGATGAGAGCATCAAGCAATTTGTCCAAAGCACACCCCAGTTGTACAAGCTGCTTTTATCCGCCGCGAAGCGCTATGTAACAGGCGAGACTCGTGAAGAAGCGATGCATATTGCCGCCAGATTAAAGCAGTGGGGCTATCAGACATCCATCGAGTACATCGGGGAAAATACGCTGGACGAAGCAGCGGCACAGCTTGCCAAGCGGGAATTTTTGCAGGTAGCGAAAGACTGTTCCCGGCTGGACACCGCTGCCAACATTTCGTTTGATCTCTCGCATCTGGGGCTGTTGATTCAGCCGAAGACCGCGCTGGAACACGTAAAGGAAATGGCGGAATGCGCCAAAGCGCACGGGCAGTATTTGATGATCAGCATGGAGGAGTCGGAGAAAACCGAGGCGATTTTGCAAATATACGAGCGCCTGACAGAGCGCCACGCTAACGTAGGCATCACGCTTCAGGCCCATCTGCACCGCTCCGTGGACGATCTCAAGCGACTGCTGCATCTGCCAGGAAAAATTCGCCTCGTCAAAGGAGCGTTCCAGGAGCCGCAACAACTGGCGCTGCCGAGGTCGCCGGAGCTGAACGAGCGGTATTTGCAACTGGCTGAGCGGTGCGTGGAGGCTGGTCACGACTGCGCATTGGCAACGCATGACCAGGCGATTGTGGCTGCCCTCTGTGAGCGAGGTTACTTGCAGCGGCCGAATGTGGAGCTGGAACTGCTCTACGGCGTGCGGCCCGAATTGGCCCGCGAGCTGCGCAAAAAGGGGCTGCCCGTGCGGGTGTATTTGACGTATGGAACCGAGTGGTACTTGTACTTGTGCCACAGGCTTGCCGAGCATCCGGCGCATGTGCATCAGGCAATCGCGGACATGTTCGATCCGACCCGGATTCGCGATTCCGAGTACGACACAACCAGAGTCGAAGCATGAGACGAAAAGCTGCCTCCTTTCCGTGCGGGGCAGCTTTTTGCATACACTCCACCTGCGATGAAGGCCAATCGTTCCCCTGTGCAAAATTAACTGTAGCTTTTTTCCCGTCAATCGCGTCTTAATTTGTATGAAAAAGACGAATAGACTGCAAACGAATTGACCATGGAGGTATTGAGGGAATGAAAATGGTGAAGGGCAAGCGATGGCTGCTTTCCATGTTCGCGCTCCTGTTGCTGCTGGTGTTGGGACCTGCGCACCAAGGGGCGGTCGCTCTGGCAGAGGGCACGATCCAGCTAAGGGTGAGCGCAGGGATCGATGGCGCGTACAAGGAAGCAGGGCAAGTGCCGATTGTGGTGACTGTAACAAATGGAGGCGCTGATACGGAAGGCAACCTGATGGTAGCGACGGGGAACAGAGGGAACAATCAGTATTCCGCCGCCTATTACCAGCCAGTGTCGATTGCCAAAGGCGTGACCAAGCAAGTAACGATCATGGTGCCTGGTTCAGAGCTGTACAACAGTACGTATGTAGCCATGATGGTAAACGACAAGATCGTAGCGCAAGCGCCCTTGAATGGTCAAAGCTACAGTAACGATATGGTAATGATCGGGGTGCTGGGGCAAAACGCAGATACCGCGAATTTCCTCTCGGCGCTGCCGCGGGACACGTTTCCGAATCCGGCGAAAGCAGTGCCGATGAAGCCGGAGAATGTTCCGACTTCGGGCGTGCAGCTGCAAATGCTCAACATGCTGATCCTGAACAATTTTGCCCTGGATTCGTTGAATGAGCAGCAAATTCAGGCGATACGCGACTGGACAAAAGCCGGGGGCAAGCTCGTTCTGGCAGGTGGTGCCCAGTACAAGAAAACCGCAGGAGCGCTCGCTGACCTCTCTCCTGTGGAAGTGACCGGGACTACGAGCGTGAAGTCGCTGGCCAACTTGAAGACGGATAAAACGAAGCCCGTTGAGCTGACGGCTCCGTTTACGGTCAGCAACGGTACAGTAAAAGCCGGGAAAGTGCTGTACAGCGAGGGAACAATCCCGCTGTTTGTCGTACATAACGTAGGGGAGGGCAAAGTGCTGTACGCAGCCTACGATCTGGCGGAGGAGCCTGTCGCCAGCTGGGCCGGGAACAGCCGCTTCTGGTCTGACCTTTTAATCAAAGCGTTTGGTTCCTCGCTCGGCGACTTCAAGTCGTCTTCGCTTGACGGCATTTGGCCGCTGCGCGAAGCATCAGATATGAATCCGGACCTGAAAATTCCGGAAGTAAGCTGGTTTGCCCTGTTGTTCGGGATATATGCCCTGATTGCCGGACCTATTTTGTTTTTCATTTTGCGGGCATGGCGCAAACAAAGCTACATGTGGGGCATCGTGCCAGCTTTGGCGATTCTCACGGGGATCGGGATTTTCTCGTTTGGCGCTTTGCAGCGTGGTACGGGCGTCCTCGTCCATCAAGTGAGCTTCGTCCAGCTGCAAAACGATGGACAGGCAAAAGTAAACGGGCTTACCTCCTTTTTTGTGCCAAGAAACGGTGAGTATCGCCTGACTGTAAAAGGGCAAGGACAAGCCCAACCGCTTGCAGATCGGGAGCGGACAGATGTGATTCCTAAAATCTGGACTTCCACCCAGGCGGATCAAACGGATATTCAGTTCCGCGACGTAGAATTTTGGTCGACGCGCAAAGTGGCGACAGAGCATACGATTTCCGATGCAGGCAGCTTTGAGTCGAACTTGTCTTACAAAGAAGGAGCCTTAACAGGAACGGTTACGAACAAGACCAAGTTTGCCCTGCGCGATTTGACGATTTTTTCCGGTAACCAAGTGCAGGAAATTAGCGAG
This sequence comes from Brevibacillus sp., assembly GCF_003521185.1. Taxonomy (NCBI): domain Bacteria; kingdom Bacillati; phylum Bacillota; class Bacilli; order Caryophanales; family Paenibacillaceae; genus Brevibacillus; species Brevibacillus sp. Next base: position 65,389 of record NZ_DOTK01000007.1, on the reverse strand, counting down.
CTGGCACCTGGAGCAAGCATTGAAGTCAATCTGCCGTTCCAGCCAGCAGCCCAGGCGAGATGGAGCAATCGTCAATCGTACGCTACGACGGCGCTGCCTGCGCATCTGCGCTCCATTCAAACAGAGCAGACGCGTGAGCAAGTCATGATCGAAATGCTGGAAATGACTGATCGCAGAAACAATCAGAACGAAATCGTGAGAATCGCAGGCTGGACCAACCAATCGGTTGTCGATGCTGTCGTGCAAAACGAAAACACCAAGCTGGAGAGCCTTACACTAATTACTTCCGAACTGAAGGTGCAGCCTTCCAAAGACGGACATGTCTACTATCCGACAGGTACATTCGATGTCACGATGTCGGGCAGCTCCGTTCCGGTTGGCGATGAAGGGGACGGCTACCGCTTGCCGGCAGGAGACATTACCTTTGACTTCAATCTGAGTCAGGAAAACAAGAAGCTGAAGATCACAAACGTGTATTTGTACACCTGGTCGGATGACAACACGCCATTTTCCAAGGAAGTGTACAACTGGAAGGCAAAAGCTTACGAGCCGTTTGAAAAAGCGTTCAACAACACCGTCATGTCAGGCGACAAGGCTGCCCTGTACGTGTCGGCAGACGGCATGATGCGCATCAAGTTTGCCCATCAGCTGCCTGATGAACGCCATATCGGCATTCCGAATGTGAGCGTGGAAGGGAAGGTGAGCCAGCAGTGATCCAAATTCGCAATTTGCAAAAGAGCTACGGGAAAATGCAGGCGTTGAAGGGCCTGACAATGGACATTGAAAAGGGCACGGTTTTCGGTTTCGTCGGTCCGAATGGGGCAGGAAAATCTACGACCATGTCCATTCTGGCTACCTTGCTTGCCCCTACGAGCGGCAAAGCGTACGTGGGCGGCTACGAGGTGACGAGTCACCCGAAGGAAGTCCGCAAACTGATCGGCTACATGCCGGACTTTTTCGGCGTCTACGACAACTTGACGGCAGAGGAGTACCTGGACTTTTACGGTGCGAACTACGATATTCCGGCTGCGGAAAGAAAACAGATCATTCCGCAACTGCTCGATCTGGTCAATCTCAGCCACAAGCGCGACGCGTACGTTGATTCGTTGTCGCGGGGGATGAAGCAGCGGCTTGGGCTGGCCCGCTCCCTGGTGCACAACCCGGAAGTGCTGATTCTCGACGAGCCCGCCTCCGGTTTGGACCCGCGGGCGCGGATCGAGCTGCGCGAGATTTTGAAGGAACTGCGCGATATGGGGAAGACGATCATCATCAGCTCGCACATTTTGCCTGAGCTGGCAGAGATGTGCGATGTCATCGGGGTGATTGAAGAAGGGAATCTCGTCGCATTTGGACGAGTCGATGAGATTTACGCGAAAATGCAGGAGCAGCGCGTGCTGCGCATTCGCTTGACTGGCCAGCTTGAGGAAGCGATGACGCGGTTGCGTGAAATGCCTGTGATCACGAGCGTAACGCGTGAAGGAAGCTGGGTTGTCGCCGGGTTTGCCGGAAACGACGAGCAGCAGGTGGAGCTGTTGCGGGAACTGACGACAGCTGGTTATCCGGTGGCAGCCTTCAACGAAGCGGTGGGCGATCTGGAAGACATCTTTTTGGAAATTACGAAAGGGGTGGGCTCATGAACGTCCTGAGAAGATTGCGCAACCCTGTGTTATTCAACGAATGGAAATTGCGGATGCGGACGAACCGCGCCCCGTGGATCATTTTGTTTTACTTGCTGGTGTTGGGAACTATGACGTTGCTCGCCATCTTTTTCATGACGAATGGCGGCAGCTACTACAAGCCTGGCGAGACGCGGGAGCTGTTCATGATGCTGTCGATCTTTCAACTCGGCATGATCGGCTTTCTCGTTCCGGGTCTGACCGCCGGCGTAATCTCGGGAGAGCGCGAACGGCAGACGCTGAGCATCCTGCTGACGACAAACATAAGCGCCACGAGGCTGATTTTGGGAAAATGGCTGGCTTCGCTCAGCTTCATGATGTTTCTCGTGTTCGCCACCATCCCGCTGTATGCGATTGTCTTTTTGTATGGCGGGGTGTCTCCGCTGCAACTGATCAAAGTGTTCGGCTTCTACGTCGTTACCATGCTGGTAGTCGGCAGCATCGGCGTACTTATATCGACCTTGATCAAACGGACGGGAATTGCCACGGTCGTCAGTTATGCAGTCGTATTCGGTGTGGCGATCGGCACAAGCGTGCTGGCGGAAATTATTCGCCAGTTCATCCGTTATCAAAATCGGATGAATCAGGTGACTTCTCCGCCGAACTCCATCTGGCCCGATCTGTTGCACAGCATCAACCCGGTGTTTGCCATGCTGAACATTTTTGAAGAAGGGCCTGTCCAGGATTTGAGCAGCTTCACCAACGCCCAGAGCTTTTGGGCGAATGTCGATCCATTTTGGAATTACTGCCTGTTTTATGGGGGATTGACTGTTGTCTGCTTGTTACTTGCGATTTACTTCATCCAGCCTGTGCGCGGACGGAAGCGCAAGGCGTCAGCCGGGGAGCAGTAAGCCATGTTTACCGCGAAACCGGACAATGAGCTGAAGTCGCTGCTGAAGCCAGTACGCAGAAAGCTGCAAAACCAGGTACTGATCCAACAAATCACGTTGTACGGCTTGTGGGGGGCGGGGGGAAGCGGACTGCTTCTCCTCGCTGCCCGTTTTTGGCCGATCCCGTATTACGCGTGGCTGGCGGTAGCCATGTTTCCTCTAGGGCTGGCGATTGGCTGGATGAGCACGAAGTGGCGACAAACGACTTGGCAAAAGAGTGCGCAGGCGGCAGACGGCAACGGGCTTGCCCAGCGTGTGGAAACGGCGTGGGAGCATCGCGAAAGCACCTCCTCCGTCGCGGTCATGCAGCGGGAAGATGCGCTGCGGCATTTGCGCAAAAACTTGCCGGATATTATCGAGAGCATTCGCGTTTGGGCCGGGCTGAAAAACAGGTTGTTCGTCACAGGCGGTTTGCTTTTGCTGTGCTTGCTGCTCCTGGTTTGGCCCAATCCGCAAGATGTGCGGCTTCTTCAGATGGAGCAGGCAAAACAGGCAATCGCCAAGGTGGAAAAAGAAATCGAGGAAATCAAGGCGAAAACGAAAGCAAATGAAGGGTTGAGCGAGGCTCAGAAGAAACAGCTGGAAGAGATGCTGGAGCAAGCGAAGAAGAGCATCGCCAAAGCAGACGATCCCGCCGGACGGCTCAACGCGCTGCGGGCGGCAGAAAAGCAGCTGGAAAAGCTGCGGGCAGCGGAGCAGAACAAGACAGCATCGCTGCAAAGCTTGCAACGCAGTCTCGGCAGCCAGAAGTCGACAAAATCAGTGGCCGACGCATTGGCCAAAAGCGATCGCGAAGCATTGAAAACGGCGCTTGCCGAGATGGCAAAAGAGCTGGAAAAGATGAAAGAACAGGAGCGGGCTGATCTGGCCCGGGAACTGGAAAAAGCCGCAGAACAGTTGAAAAAGGACGCGGAATCCGCCAATGCGCAAGAGCTGGCGGATACGGCCAACCAGTTGGCACAGGCCGCCAAGGAAATCGCAGCCGGGCAAGACCCGGAAGCGATGAAGGCGCTGGAAAACAGCCTGCTGCAAGCGATGGGAGCAACCGAGCAGTCCCAGCAGGCGATGCTCGCGGCCTCCCAGGCGGCAGCTTCGCTCACTCAGTCGCAGATGACGCTGGCAAGCGCCGCAGCTGCCGGAAGCAATAACGGGGCGAGTGGAACCGGAGCAGGCCAGGCAGTCCCTGCGTCGACTACCCCGGGAAACAACCAGGCAGCAACGGGCAGCGGAGCGTCAGCCAATGCGAACGCTGCGGCCAATCAGACGAATCAGGCGAATCCGCCTGCAAACGGCAACACAGGAGCAGGTCAAGGCAACGGCTCAGGAAAAGGTGCCGGGAACGGTGCGGGAAATGGTTCGGGAAATGGCGCCGGAGCAGGCGCAGGCGGCGGAAGCGGAAACGGAAACGGAAATGGTCAAGGGCCGGGAGGCGGACTGGGCGCAGGAAAGCACGAGCTGGTCACGATTCCGACCAGCCGCATCGGCGGGGAAAATGGCCCTTCCGAAACGGTAGGCGGCCCTTTGGGAGCAGGTCCTTCCCAGTCGCAGCAAAACAGCCAGACACAGGTGACCTCCGGCGGAACGCTGCCGTATGAGGAAGTGTACGGCCAGTACGAGCAGTTCGCCCGCGAGAGCATGGAAAAAGGCACGATTCCCGGCGACTATCAAGATATCGTCAAAGACTATTTCAGCAAAATTGAGCCTTAGAAAAGGAGGGCGCGGCTATGGCACAGCAAACGCTAGAAGATTGCTTGCAGCGAGTAGAGCTAGTCAGACAAGAGATCGGAAAAGTATTGGTGGGACAAAAAGACGTCGTCGAGCAACTTTTGTGGGCGGTGTTCGCGGGAGGCCATGCTCTTTTGGAGGGCGTACCCGGTCTGGGGAAGACGCTGCTCGTGAAAACTTTGTCGCAAGCTTTTGAACTGTCTTTTCAACGCATCCAGTTCACTCCTGATTTGATGCCGACTGATATTACAGGGACAAACATTCTTCTCGTGGACGAGACGGGGCAGCAGTCGTTCCAGTTCCAGCACGGACCGATTTTTGCCCATGTCGTACTCGCCGATGAAATCAACCGGGCAACACCGAAGACGCAGAGCGCGCTGCTTGAGGCCATGCAGGAGCGCACGGTTTCCGCAGGGGGCGTCACTCGACCGCTGCCTGCGCCGTTCTTCGTTTTGGCGACACAAAACCCGCTGGAGCAAGAAGGGACTTATCCGCTGCCCGAGGCCCAGATGGACCGCTTTTTGCTGAAAATCGACGTGCCGTACCCGACAGCTGACGAACTGAAGGCAATCGTACAGCGCACGACGACCGGGCAAGCGATTCCGGTAGAAAAGGTGGCATCCGGCGAGCAAATCGGGCAAATTCAGCAGGCCGCCCGCGACATTTTGGTGGCAGATGCGGTGCTGGACTATGCTGTCAACTTGCTGCTTGCGACTCACCCTGGCGAGCGGGCTGTCGCTTCTGTCAATCAGTACGTGCGAAACGGGGCAGGGCCGCGCGGGGTGCAGGCAATCGTCTCCCTGGCAAAAGTGCGGGCGCTGCTTTCCGGGCGTTACAATCTCGCCTACGAGGACGTGGAAGCGGTAGCTTTGCCAGCCCTTCGCCATCGCATTTTCCTCAATTTTGAAGGCGAGGCGAGCGGAGTGCGGGCCGATCAGATCATCCGCGATATTTTGGACGCGCTGTCGGGGCAGAAAGCATGAGTCAGCACCTGCTTGACCCGGCATGGCTTGCCAGACTGGAACGGATGCAGCTTGCCACCAGGAAAGCCGTCAGCGGCAGCCATGCGGGAAAGAGACGGGCCAGACAGCTGGGCAGCTCGATGGAGTTTGCCGACTTCCGGGCGTACGTGCCGGGAGACGACTTGCGCCAGTTGGACTGGAATGCGTATGCGCGCTCCGGCAAGCTGTTTTTGAAAAAGTATTTGGATGAAACCGAGCTTCACGTGAGCTTGTATATCGATTGCAGCCGCTCCATGGGCTACGGGCAGCCGAGCAAGCTGTCGCGCTCGGTGCAGATTGCCGCGGCTTTGGGGTACTTGTCGCTGTGCCACCTCGATCACGTATCCGTCTACGCATTCGATCACCGCATCGTAGCGTCCTTGCAAGGGTTGCAGGGCAAAGGTCAGGCGCATCGGCTGCTTTCCTTTTTATCGGCGATCGGGGAAGGCGGCCCGGGGGATTTGCATGGCGCACTCCGCCAGCCTGGAGCAGTTCGCGGCAAAGCAGGTATTTCGATCGTGCTTTCCGATTTTTTGTTCCCGGACGGCTACGCGGAAGGGCTGGCCTACTTGCAGGCGGCGCGGCAAGAGGTGACGCTTGTGCAGGTACTTTCCCAGGAGGAACGGCAGCCGGATTACGCAGGCGAGCTCCGGTTGATCGACGCCGAGACCGGACAGGCAAAAGAAGCATCGATGACTGCCTTGTTGTTGGCCGAGTACGCGAAAAGCTTGCGCGATTTTCGCCAGGAGCTGGCTGCTTTTGCTTACGGAAGAGGCATCGCTTACACAGAGATCGAAGCGGAGCAATCGCTGGAATCGGTCGTCTTTCACGTATTTCGGCAGGCGGGCATGATTCGCTAGAGAGGAGAGAGACTTCATGCAGTGGATGGGACTTTCCAGCATCTGGTTTGCATTGATCATCCCGGCCATCATCGTCCTCTACCTGCTCAAAAGAAAAGTAGAGGATCGCGTCGTGCCGAGCACGCTGCTTTGGCAGCGAACGTTGCAAAACTGGGAGGCGGTGCGGCCATGGGAAAAGCTGCGGCGCAACTTGCTATTGTTCCTGCAACTGCTGGCGGCATGCTTGCTCGTTCTGGCGCTGACCAGACCAGCCATGCCAACGGAAGGGATCACGGCTGACCACACCGTGCTTGTCGTCGATACATCAGGCAGCATGCTGGCAAAAGAGGGCGAAGAGACGAGGCTGTCACGGGCCGTCTCCGAAGCGAAGGCGCTGGTCGAGAAGCTCGGCAGCGCTCAGACGATGACCGTGATTGCCGCCGGGAGCGAGCCGAATGTGCTGGTGTCCAAAAGCGCCGACAAAACCGAGCTGACAGCGGCGCTGCAAAAGCTGACAGCCAACATGGGAACGTCTGACCCGCTGTCTGCGCTGTCGCTGGCGGGAGCGATCGCGGCGAATGAACCGGGAAGCGGCGTCATCTGGATCGGGGATGGCAATGTGGAGCGCAAGCTGACGACTCAGTCATTGTCCGCCTCGTCCGCAAGCTTTCGCTTCATGCAGATGGGGCGAACGCGTGAAAATGCGGCGATTGCCGCCTTTGTGACACAGGCCGGGCCAAACGGTGTCGAAGCCCTTTTGCGCATCGATAACCATGGCAGCGCCCAGTCGCGAGGAACCGTCACGATTTTTGATGACAAAGGCAAGCTGCTGGACACGAACCAGTTTGCCATCGAGACAGCAGGTTCCGGGACGTTTTCGTTCACAGAGCTGCCTGTCTCGACTGCCTATCGCGCTGTCATTGCGCCGGAGCAGGACGGCTTGCCGCAAGACAATGAAATCTGGAGCGTGCCATTTGCGGCGAGCAAAGGAAAAGCCGTGCTGTACACTCCGGCGGGCAATCGCTTTTTGCATCAGGTCATGCAGACCGTTGGCAGCCTGGAGGTGGAAACCGTCCAGAACGCTCCCGAGCCGAATGCCGAGGCGCGCGATTTGTGGGTGTTCGACGGCGAAGTGCCGGACAAGCTGCCGCAGGGCAATATTTTGCTGATCGCGCCAGACAGGAAAACGGATTGGCTGCCGCTTGCAGGCGAGCAGGAGCTGGAGCAGGGACCGCAAGCCGTCTCCGCAGATGATCCGATGCTCAAATACGTGGATTGGCGCGAGGTGCATATTGCCAAAGCGGCGGTTTTAGGCGAAATGCCCGGGATGAAGACACTCGTGCGAGCTGGTGACGCGGATTTGGTCAAGGCAGGCGTGATCGACGGCAGGCGCATCGTCGTGTTTGCTTTTGACTTGCACGATTCCGATTTTCCGTTGCGCCCGGCTTTTCCCATTTTCATGCAAAATGTTGTGAACTGGCTGTCGCCAGCGCAAACGGCACCCATCGCCACCAGTCATCCGGGAGAGAGCCTGAGCATTCCGCTCACGCCGGGGGCAACGGAGAGAAGCTTGACGTATCCCGATGGTCAGCAGCAAGCGATCAAGGCAAACGGAACGGTCTTGACGATACAGGTGCCGGAGCAGATCGGCTTGTACAAACTGGACGAGACATTGGACGCGGGAGCTGTGAGCAAGTATTTTTCCGTGCGCCTGAGTGAGAGCGAGTCGGATATTACGCCGAAAACGCTCAGTGTTGCCAGTTCGCAGGCTGGACAAGGCGAAGCAGAGCAGCAAAGAGCGGGCACAGGCACGCGGGAGTTGACGTACTGGCTGGCAGCGCTTGTGCTCTTGGTTTTGCTTGTGGAATGGAGGGTGTACCAACGTGGGTATTAACTTTACACAGCCGTGGCTTTTGCTGCTTTTGTTGCCTGCTGCCTACCTCGTGATCCAGTGGTGGCAAAAGCAAAAGCAGATGCCCGCAAGCAGAAAAACCGTTATTGCCACCCTTCGTTTCGTTTTGTTCGCGCTGCTCATTTTCGCGTTGGCAGGGACGCAGCTGCTCACGCCTGTTCAAGCCAAGACGGTTGTTTTTGTCGTGGACCGTTCAGCCTCGATGAAGGACGATCCGCGGGTGCTCTCGTTTTTGCGAGACGCTATCGGGCAAAAGCGTGCGGAAGACAAGTATGCAGTCGTTGCCGTCGGAGCTGACGCCGCTGTCGACCAGCCGTTGACATCGCGCGAAGAGCTTGCGCCGCTGGGAGTCGAAGTGAACCGCAACGCGACGAATCTGGAAGAAGGAATACGGCTTGCGGCGGCGATGATTGGGAGCAACACGAGAGGCAAAGTCGTGCTGCTCACCGATGGAATCGCGACGAACGGCGATGCTTCCCGGCAAACGAAGCTGGCGCAAGAACGCGGCATCAGTGTAGAGGCTGTGTCCTTGCAGCAGCCGCAAGGAGACGAAGTCGTTCTCTCGTCTGTGCAAGTTCCGCAAAGGTTGTACGCCGGAGAAGAGTATGCGATCACAGTCGATGTGGAGAGTTCGCTTGCCACAGAAGCGACGCTGCGGTTGTACGAAGGCAACCGAGCAGCTGGTCAGCAAACGGTGCAAATCGATAAAGGAAAAAACCGCTTTGTCTTTTCGCAAAAAGCGATGGAGCAAGGCTTTCACCGCTATCGGGTGGAAATCGAGCCTCGCCAGGATACCGTTCAGGCGAACAATCAGGCAACGGCTTATACCCAGGTAGCCGGAGCGCCTGTCGTCCTCGTGCTGGAAGGACATCCGGGCGCGGCGAAAAATCTCGTGCAGGCGCTCCGGGCAGGCGGGATGCAGGTCGAACAGCGCGAGCTTGCGCTTTTGCCCAAGGAGCTTGCGGGCTACAAGCAATACGCGACGATCGTGTTGTCCGATGTGTCCGCTACCCAAATGAGTGACGCTGACATGGAGCGCATGAGGACAGCGGTGCGCGATCTGGGGCTGGGGCTGATTATGACCGGAGGAAGCGAGAGCTTCGGAATGGGCGGCTGGTTCCAGACGCCGATCGAAGAAGCGCTTCCGGTGCATATGGATTTGCGCGGAAAACAACAGCTTCCTTCTCTCGGGCTGGAACTGGTGATCGACAAATCCGGCAGCATGAGCTCAGATGCCAGAGGTGTCGATAAAATGGAGCTGGCGAAGGAAGCCGCGATTCGGGCTACGACCATGATGAATCAGCAAGATTCCATCGGAGTCATCGCGTTTGACGGTGATCCGTGGGAAGTGGTTGCCCCGCAGACCGTCGCCAACAAAGAAGAGATTCACCAGCAAATCGGCCGCATTCGCGCCGATGGCGGAACAGATATTTACCCCGCGCTGCAGCTGGCGTACGATCGGGTGAAACAGATGAATACGCAGCGCAAGCACGTGATTTTGCTGACGGATGGACAGTCAGGCATGCAGGATGACTACCAGGGGCTATTGCAGCAAATGACCTCCGAAAATATTACCGTGTCGACAGTCGCTGTGGGAGATGATGCGGATCATACGCTTTTGGAAATGATCGCGAAAATGGGCAATGGCCGCTATTACTTTGCCAATGACGCCGAATCGATTCCGAAAATTTTCAGCAAGGAGACGGCACTGGCCAGCCGGACATTCATCGTCGAAAAGCCGCAAATTCCCGAAGTGACAGGAGCCGGCATGTGGCCGACCTTGCAGCAGGCATTGCCGCCGCTAAGGGCGTATGTGGCGACAACAGCCAAACAGACAGCGGAGACGTCACTGATGAGCATGGATGACGACCCGATTTTGACCCGCTGGCAGTACGGGCTGGGACGCGCCGTTGTCTGGACGAGCGATCTCGAAGGCAAATGGGCGCCTGACTGGGTGAGTTGGGGTGGCACTGGCCGTCTGTGGAATGAGGTAGTCGCCTGGACATTCCCGCAAATCGCGGAAGGAAAGTGGAAAGCGCGGACAAGCCTGGACGGAGCTGCGGGAAGTGTAAAAGTGACGATGCCTGCCGGGGCAAGCTTGCCGCAAGAGCTGGAGGCGGTTGTCCTCAACGAGAAAATGCAGCGGGAGATCATCAAGCTCAAACCGATTGCCCCAGGGGTTATGGAAGGCAAGTTCGAGACGGCAGACCCCGGCACGTACATGATCCAGATATCCGAAAAGAGTCAGGGACGCGTACTCGCGAGTCAAACGACAGGACTGACCGTATCTTACTCTCCCGAATACGGAATGTCGCGGGATGGAGAAACAGAGCTGCGCACCTGGCTGCTCGCAGGTGGCGGCAAACAGATCAGCGAACCGCAGGAAGTCTACGGCGGTCCGTTTCCCGCCAAGTGGGACACGCAATCCATCGGGGAGTGGCTGTTGATGCTTGCGGCATTGCTTTTGCCAGTAGATATTGCGGCGCGCCGCTTGCAACTGCCCGATCAATGGTGGACAAGGCTCGCGGGCCTGTGGCGCAGATCAGCATCGCCTGCAACAGCCGGGTCGCAGCCGCAGCAAACGGTATGGACGCAGCTGTCAGACAGACGTTCCGCGACCCAGCGTTCGCGTTCAGATGCCCCGGCGCACATTCGCAAAGACAGTGATTTGACTGCTTTCCAAGCAAAAGGCACGGCCAAGACCGTGCAGGAACCGTTGAAAAACAGACCAGCAGCGGTATCGGGACAACAGCCGCCGTCCCGCGAGGAACAGCAAGATTCGGATGATACGCTCAACAGGCTGCTCGCGGCGAAGAAACGTCGAAGCAAACCGTGAGCAGCGAAAAAGCAGCCCGGTACATGGCCAGGCTGCTTTTTCTTCTATTATTCGGGATGATTGCGGGTAGCGCGACCTGCTTCGTAGGGAGTGGTTACTCCTTCGTACAAAAGATGCATGCTCATGCCAAGCGCGGCGTGATCCTGATTGTGGCAATGGTCCATCCAAAGGCCGGGATTGTCAGCGCGAAAGGCGACTTCGTATGTCTCGCCCGGCGCTACATTCAGCGTGTCCGTCCACCAGGGACTTCCTGTAGTCTGTCTGCCGTTGCGTGTGAGGACGAGCATGTGATGACCGTGAAGATGCATCGGGTGATCCATGAAGCTGCGGTTGACGAAAGTCATTTTCACCAGGTCGCCCTCCTGGACGAGCATCATCGGCGTGTCGGGAAACACCTCGCCGTTTATCGTCCACAGACCGTCGATGCGGCCATCGTACATCCCGAAGGCGACATCAAACAGCAGAACGTATTCGCGATCGTACGATGTGGCGAGATCAAAAGGCAAAGGCAGCGGAGCGCCGTAGCGAGCAGGATCGAACAGCGGCAAGTCTGCTTGCAGGTTCGGCAAGGCATCGCCTCCGTCCGGGCTGAGCAGCAATCCTTTGCCGCGGTTTTTGCCTTGGGTCGCTTGTGTGAACAAGACGGGGCGATTCGGCATGGTAAAGGAGACGTCATATCTCCCTCCGGCAGCAAGCTTCAGCGCTTGGTTGGCAAGCAAATTCGGCTCGTTGACTTCGTTTCCGTCAATGGCGCTCACTTGAAAAGAAGTGCCGAGGAGCTGATAAGTGACGGGCAGGTTTTCCGCGTTGATGAAACGAAGTCTTACAGGAGTACCAGGGGCAACCGTTTGCTTGGCAAGCGTGTCTGCGCCATTCAGCGTCGGCCCTTCTCCTTTTGGTTTGTGATGAATGAGGGCAAGATCGCGGATGGCGGGCTCTGACCGAGATGCATTTGCATTGGCAGCAGGCTCAATCACCATAGCGCCAAAAAGCCCTTTTCGCACCTGGACAGAGGCTTGCTGATGCGAGTGGTACCAAAAGGTTCCGGCTTGCTCGGCGCGAAAGCGGTAGACGTGCTTTTCGCCAGGAAGTACAGCGTCCTGTGTCGCTCCGGCTACGCCATCTTCGGCGTTGGGAACGTTCAGACCGTGCCAGTGAATGGTGACGCCATCAGCGATATCTTTGTTTTCCAGGACGATCTCAACCAGCTCGCCTTGCCTGAGCCGCAGCTCTGGCCCGGGGTATTGCCCGTTAAAGGTCCAGGTTTCCAGCGTATTTCCGGAAGGCAGCCGAATCGTCGCTTTTTGTGCCGTCAATGCGAATTTTCGATCTGCCGTGCCCGCACGCGGCCCGGTCAAGTCCGCTACGCTGACCGTTTTGGCATTCGACGAGGGCGCAGTGCCGCTGTCCGGCGCATGACTAGCGTGCGAATGGTGGGCAAGTTGCTTTGTGCTTAGCCCAGTATCGACGTTCGTGTGACTGGTCATGTTGAACTGTTCCGGAAGCAGGCTGGCTTGAAGGGCCTGACTGCCAAACGCGACAAGTCCGGTGGACAGGACCATGAATACACCCGTTGCCCGCAAAAAACGAAAAAGCGGCGCAGGGCGCTTCCATTCTCCGGGGTGGGAGCAACGCTGCTGCTGCCATGATTGAACGATCCAGAGAGCTGAGGTGGCAGCCACCATTACCACCCAGGCGACGAGCAGCGTGGATGGCTCCAGCGTGACAGCAGGGAAGGTAAGCTGCAGGTAGCAGGCTGTGACACTGCCCAGAACGGCAAGCTGCAAGGGAACGATCAGTTCAGGCGCCGAAACCATTTTTCGGAGATGTTCATCCACCCGCTCATGATCTGTAGTGTAAAAAGGGTCTGCTTGCCGCAAAAGACTCATGTCTGCTGAAGCAACCTCTTGCGCAATCAGAGACATGTCGGGATTATCGACAATATAAGATGGCTTGTTGCTGCATCTGCCCAGCTTTGCTGCCAGGTCCAGCAAGCGGGGAAGCGAGAAAAAAAGCACGCAAATAACAGGGACAGCGATCAGCGGGAGAAAGCCGATTGTTTTGTCCTTTATGTAAAGCCAACCGAATGATTGAAAATACGCCCAGGTCAAAAGCAGTTGTCCGGCGAATACAGACAGCGATATCCAGACAAACAGCAGAGTCAAGCGGGTCTTTCTTGCAAGCGCTCGTTTGGTTGGCTGATAGACGAGCGTATGGGCGATAAGGGCCGGGATGAGTGTCGTGAGGACCAGAACGAGAAACAAGCCTTGGTGGGTTCCGGCGAGCACCGCAAAATCTGCCATAAATAATTCCTCCCGTGAACAGTTCCATTCTTACATGATAGAGAGCATCGCTGATCAGCCAAACGTACTGGGGCAGTATTTTCCCTCCGCCTCGGGACGGATACATGTGAGTGAAAGGAGTGCAGAAGGCATGTCTTTTGACTTTTTCGAGACATAACAACGCTCGGAACGCTGTCGTTCTCCACCTGGATCATCGTCATCCAGCCAATTCGAGGCAAACGACAGAAACAGGAGGAGACATCAATCATGGAACAAAGAACAGCATGGGAGATTTTCAAGCGAGAGGTAGAAGCGCCATTTGCCGGATGGAATTTTCAGCGGCTCACCCAGACAGGGAGAATGCAGGAAGCTCCGCTGACCTGGAATTATGCGAGTATCGTCAAAGCGCTGATGAACGGGATTGACTCGATGCTCGATATGGGAACAGGCGGGGGAGAACTGCTCGCTTCCTTGCAGCCGCATCCGGCGAGAACGTTTGCGACAGAAGGATACCAGCCCAACGTAGGAGTAGCCCGGGCCAATCTTGCGCCACTGGGCATCGAGGTGGTCGAGGCGGACGGAGAAGATGTGCTGCCATTCGCGGATCGCACTTTTGATCTGATCATCAATCGTCATGAATCGTATTTGCCGAGTGAGCTGTCGCGCTTGCTGAAACCGACCGGGACGTTCGTAACCCAGCAGGTCGGCGGGCAGGACAACCTGGAGTTGAACCGTTTGCTCGGAGCGCCGATTCCTCCCGATTATTTGCACTGGAATCTGGCTTTTGCAGCCGCCGAGCTACAGGACGCAGGCTTTGTCATTTTGCAGCAAAAAGAGGAAATGAGCTTCACCCGTTTCTATGACGTCGGGGCAATCGTCTACTATTTGAAGGCGATCGAATGGCAGATTCGCGACTTCGCGGTAGAGCAATACGCGGAAGCGCTGCTTGCTTTGCAAAAGAAAATGGAGCCGATCGGCTATGTGGATATTCCTAACCATCGTTTCATGATTTTGGCAAAATTAGGGTCATATTCAGTTAATAAATAGGCTCCTTTTTGTCGATAAGACAAATAGGGAGTTCAGTACAAAAGCGCCCTTTGAGGCGTTTTTTGTTTGAAGAAACTTCTGTGGGGGAATTATCGATCTATTAATCTATCGTACAGAGAAAAGGGGAAGTGAGAAAGGATGAACAAGAGCTTGGCTAGTCGGGTGGTCGCGCTCGTGGCTGTGATTGTCGTTTTGACGATGGCAGTCAACGTCTTCATGATCAATCAAAACAGCGCAACCACGATCGAACGGACGCTTTCACGCTCAAGTATTGGAACCGCGATGCATGTAGCGGCAGGCATCGATACAGAGAAGCTCGCCAGTTTCTTGGCCAAGCCCGAGAAAAATGACGAGTACATGTCCATCCAAAAGACGCTGAAAGAGTACATGGACAAGACGGGAGCGCTATACGTATACATTCTCCAGGCAGATGGAGAGAAGGTCAAAATCATGGCGGACGGCATGGTCGAGGATAGCTTCACGATCGGACAGCCTACGACTTCGACCACCTTTGCAGACATCGCGCCCGTGCTTCAAGGCGGAACGAGCAATACGCCCATCGTCAATGATCCGGTTTACGGTTCGTATCTGAGTGCGTTTGCACCGATCCAGGACAAGTCCGGGCAAGTTATGGCTATTCTCGGTGTCGATACCGCTGCGGAAAAGGTCGAGCTGATCAACGAGCTTGTACTGAGTGAAACGATGCCGCGCATCATTATTTCCATGGCGGCGGTGACGATAGTCGCTTTGATTGCGGTCTACTTCGTGGTGAAAAGAATGCTGCGTCCGCTGGGAATCGTACAGGAAGCCTCGGCGAGGATCGCTGGAGGCGATTTGACAGACGCGAAGATCGCCGTCACGAAGCGAAATGATGAAATCGGCCGGATCGTTGTCGCTTTTAGCGAGATGACAACACAGCTTCGCCAAATTATCGGCGGCGTCAAGGAGACGACAGAGCGCATCGACAATATGGCTGTTTCCATTCGGGAAGGCGCTTCCTCTGTTCGCGAGCAAAATAAAAATATCGTGGTTACGAGCCAGGAGATCGCATCTGGCAATGAACAAACGGCAACGGCGATGGAAACTACCGTGCAAACGGTTCAAGAATTTTTGAGCGAGCTGTCCGAGCTGAACAGCGCGATCGAAGCGATGGATGCTGTCTCTAACCAGGTAGCTGACATCGGCCAGAGCAGCTACACAGTATTGCAGGAGTTTTTGGCTGACGGAACGGAAACGAACAACCAGTTCCACGATGTCCAAAACACGATGATGATTTTGGAGGAAAAATCGCGCCGAATCAATGACGTAATTGAAACGATCCAGCAAATTGCAGGACAGACGAACTTGCTCGCGCTGAACGCTGCCATCGAGAGCGCCCGGGCCGGGGAAGCAGGTCGCGGCTTTGCCGTGGTTGCAGACGAGGTGCGCAAACTGGCTGAGCAGACAGGAGCGGCAACGCTGGTCATTCAGGAGAGCATCAAGGACATCCAGGATCAGGTGAAGCAGGCAGCCGAAAAAACGAACGGAACTTTGAACCGTTACAATGCCGGAACACAGCGCCTCGATTCGGTGGCAAAAGGAATCACCGAGCTGTCCACGATGACGAACACGCTCAAAACTTCGCTGGCCAATGTGATTGCAAGCGTTGAAACCATGAAGCACGGTCAAAACAAGGTGAACGAATCCGTATTGACCGTAACGGCGATTTCCGAACAGACAGCCGCTGCGACCGAAGAGGTGTCGGCTACAATTCATGACGTCAGCGGCAACGTGGACCAGTTTGTCGTCGAAATTCAGGACGTTACCGAAAGCATCCAGGAGTTGCGCAGAAAAGTGGATACGTTCCGCTTGTAAGCTTTGCCCGAAACAAAACAGCCCTTCGCACTGGCTTTCTTGCCAAGCGAAGGGCTGTTTTTGTTGGCAGCGAAAAGGTGCTGGTTACCACAAAAGTACGGCGATGTGCACGACGCCCTGAAACAGCAGCAAGGTCGAGCGCAGCCAGACAAATGCGCGCTTTTGCTCGGAAGGCGGAACAGGGAAAAGCTGGTGGCTGGCTCGCTTGCCTTGTTGTCGCCAGATGCCGCCCAGCTGACTTGCTGTCATCAGCAGCAAGAGAGCGGCAGCAATCGCTTTGGCGTACAGGTTCGGCAGGACGAGAATGACGATGATGCCCAGGCAGACGAGGCGGGCGTAAATCCCGGCGTAATCCCCGGAGCGAATGAACGTCCGGGCGTACAAATGACGCGCCGTAT
The DNA here is from genome assembly GCF_003521185.1 of Brevibacillus sp. Classification (NCBI taxonomy): domain Bacteria; kingdom Bacillati; phylum Bacillota; class Bacilli; order Caryophanales; family Paenibacillaceae; genus Brevibacillus; species Brevibacillus sp. The sequence goes on along the minus strand of NZ_DOTK01000007.1, from coordinate 48,929 downwards.
GAGCCGGACTGTAAGGCAGAAGCTGCGCCAGGCGGGTCAGCCAAAAGCGCGGCTTCACCTGATGCTGCAAGGCAGGAACGTCCCGGAAGTTGTTCATGATCTGATAAAACCGCTGACGCAACCCGTTTTCCATCGCCAGCAGCCGATACCATTTGAGCGGATGCTGGGCCTGCACTTTGCGCATTTGCCGATGGAGCCAGACAAGCAAAAGGGCGCTAAGGACGGCCCCACAAGGCACATATCCAAAAGTGAGAAATTGCCCCGCACTGAAAATCCAGGCAAGAATCAGATAGGACAGCAAAAAGCGGGCGGCAAAGAACAGGCGCTGTGCTTGGACGGCAGGCAGGCGCAAAAAAATCCAGCTGCTGTGAACATTCCAGCCCTTCAGCAAAAACGGAATCAGCCAGTACAGCCAGAGCTGTATTTTGTCCGCTCCCGCAGCATTTGTGTACATAGGGAAGAGCAAGAGAACCAGCACAAACAGTCCCACGCTTTGGACGAAAAAGTTATAGACCTGCGCCCGGCGAAAATAGCCAGCGAGCCGCGTCTCGTGCGGAGTGAGGAAAATCAGGTCTGCTTCCAGCAAAAAGGTGCGGTGCGGACTGCGCGTCACCACGATGGCCATAACCAGTGCCAGTGCGTGGACGAGTGGAAACCAGGCCGGAATCAGTTCGATTATGCTGCGGTAGTACATGGAGATCAATCCGGCAAGGAAAACGGCGACAAACAAGACACCGCCATTGGCCATGTATTGCGCGTATTTGATGAACTCTGTGGAAAAGGCGTGCAATCTTTTTTGAAACAGCTGCTCCATATCCATCTTCACTGTTTTTCATCCTCTACGATATGTAAGTAGATGTCATCCAACGAATGGTTGGTCAGACCTGTGAACTGGCGAAGCTCTGCAAGCGTGCCCTGGGCCTTGATTTGTCCTTTGTGGAGCAGGATAAAACGATCGCAATACTTCTCTGCGGTCGCCAAGATGTGTGTAGACATGAGGATGCCAGCCCCTTGCTCCTTGCAGCGCTCCAGCCAGGTGAGCAAAGAGCGTATCCCGAGCGGATCAAGACCAAGGATCGGTTCGTCGACGATATACAGAGGCGGCTGGACGAGAAGCGCCATCATGATCATCAATTTTTGCCGCATCCCTTTGGAGAACTGCTGCGGAAAACGGTTTTTCATTTCCTCCATGCGAAATTCTTTGAGCAGGACGGAAGCTCGCTGGTCAAGCTGCTCTTTTGTCAAACCGTGGCTCATCGCCATCAGCTCGATATGCTCCCAAAGTGTCAGTTCCTCGTAATAGATGGGAGATTCCGGGATGTAGCCGTAAGAGAGCCGATAGTGGTCAGGATCGGATTGAAAGGTTTGGCCTGCAATGTGGATAGAGCCTTCCAGCGGCTGCAAAAGACCCAGAATATGCTTAATCGTCGTGCTTTTCCCTGCTCCGTTCAGTCCGATCAAGGCGACGATTTCGTGAGCATGAATATCAAAGGAAATATTTTGGATGACGGCACGGCTCGGGGAGTAGCCGCCCGTTACGTTGTTGACTTCCAGCAAGGCTTTCATAAGTTCCTCCTTCTCGCCAAAGCAAATGGCAATCGGTCATCCCCCTATTGTAGCCGAAAACCCAGCTTTTTGGAAAAACGCTGTGCACAGCCTTTTTTGCTTGCGGGTGAAGAGGAAAGGGATAACCGTACAAGCAATGGCTGACTGCTCAACATAAACCATTATTACAAAGGACGGAGGAGGTGGAACCTATGACGCCGGGGCAACAGGACAACCAAAGAGACATGGACTTGCAAATGCAGCGCATCTACCAGAAACTGGACAAATTCGAAGAGAGGATCGACCAGCTTGAGGGACAAATGACAGTCGCAACAAAGTGGTTGGAACGCATAGAACACAGATTAGAACGCATGGAAGACGTACGCATAGATTTGTTGCAAGCGATCGCGAAGCTACAGACGGAGCTGAAATTGAGAGAAGAAAAAGCAAACAAAGAGAAAGATATCATCATGCAGCTACTGAACAACGACAATCGGGACAAAGAAAATTTGGCACAGATGATCGAAGGAGACAGAAGCAGAAAGCAAGAGCGCTTTTTACAAATATGGGCGGTTTTAGGTCCCGTCCTTGCCTCCGTTCTCACCTCTCTTTTTGCACGGTTTTTCATGTAAGGTGACACTTTCCGTGAATGACGATCGCCAAATCGGCACATGATGATATAAAATGTGGAAAAGTTGTGTAAAGGCTTTTCCATTTTTCTACCGCATCTCCTGGCTATACTTGATGGGCAGAACATTGAAAGAGAGGATATCCACGTGAAGAAGTTTGATGTTTCCATACTCTCAGTTGCCATTTTACTGACCGGACTGGCTGTACTCGGTGTCTATCAGGCAGGAGAAGCGAAGAAAGATCCGGTTCTGGTAAAGGCCGGTGATACCTCGATTACGCAATACCAGCTGTACGATGAAATGAAAAGCACGTACGGCAAGCAAATGATACATGAGATGGTCGCTCAATCTTTGATTTCGCAGGAAGCCAAGGCACAGAAGATCCAGGTCACCAAAGAGGAAATGGACAAGGAAATCGCCTCGATGAAACAGCAAGTCGGCTCCGAGGAAGCTTTTCAAAGCTATCTTCAGGGAATGGGGCTAGACGAAAAGAAGCTTCGTGAAAAGATGTCTGTCCTGATGACCCGCGACAAGCTGCTCGACAAGGCATTCCCGGTCACAGATGAGCAAGTGAAACAATATTACGATGAAAACAAACAGCAGATGGGATCGCCAGCGCCGGAATTTGAAAAGGTGCGGGATCAGATCAAATCTGTTTTGGCCGATAAAAACCGCAGCGAGAACTACAACAACTGGCTGAATGACATCCAGAAAAACCACAAGGTAGAATGGTACGATCCGTCTTTTGACGAGCCGAACAAGCCCGCTGCCGGATAAACCAGCTGAAAAGGCGTCTCTTCCCGATTGAACGGGGGAGGGCGCCTTTTCTTTTTGATGTTTTCGTTTAGTAACAGACTCGGGTGGAAAAACTGGATAAATAATTGCCAATGTAAGGAGCAATGAGATGGCTCAGATTGGCCCTCGCCTGGATGAGAATGTTCATTTTGTGAAAGAGTCGCTTGGGTACAGCAATGATATTGTAATTCGCGAACTGGTGCTGGATAGCCGGGAGCCTGTACGTGCTGCGATCCTCTACACGGATGGGATGGTCGACTCGCACATGGTACAGGGCGTTTTGATTAACAGTCTGCTCTACAAGACCCGGTTCAAAGAAATAGAGCTGGAACGAGAGGAAGATCTCGTCCCTTTTTTAAAGGATGCGGTTCTGACCGTTGGAGATATCGGAGACGTCAACAATTTTCCCGAGCTGTTTACAGCCATGCTTTCCGGCTGTGTCATCATCCTCATAGACGGCTATGAAAAAGCAATGGCCATCGGCTTGCAGGAGTGGAAAGACAGGGGAGTGACCGAGCCTACAGCGCAAACGGTCATTCGCGGGCCGAGGGAAGGCTTTACGGAAAGTCTGCGGACGAATATCACTCTTTTGCGCAGAAGGATCGCCAGCGAAAAGATGTGGGTGGAAACTAGGCGAATCGGGGAAGTGACGAAGACCGAGATCGCCGTCGTGTACATCAAAGGTCTGGTCGAGGAAGGCGTAATCGAGGAGGTTCGCAACAGGCTGGATCGGATTGATGTGGACGGCCTGATGGAGAGCGGGATGATCGAGGAACTGATACAGGATGCGGCGTACACTCCTTTTCCCACGATTTCCAATTCCGAGCGTCCCGATGTGGTCGCGGCCAATTTGCTGGAGGGGAGAGTTGCCATCATAGTCGATGGGACTCCGTTCGTTTTGACTGTCCCTTCTTTGTTTGTCGAGTTTTTTCATTCGGCTGAAGACTACTACCAGCGGGCTGATTTCAGTACGTTGATTCGGATGCTGCGCTTTGTCAGCTTTTTTATCGCCTTGCTCGCACCGTCGCTCTATATTGCGATCACGACCTTCCATCAGGAGATGTTGCCGACACAGCTTTTGATCAGCTTGGCCGCGCAGCGTGAGGGCGTGCCTTTTCCCGCGCTGGTAGAGGCGCTGTTGATGGAGATCGCGTTCGAAATTTTGCGAGAGGCGGGCATCCGCATGCCGCGTGCGGTCGGTCAAGCGATCTCCGTTGTCGGAACGCTGGTCATCGGACAGGCGGCGGTAGAGGCGGGAATCGTCTCGGCAGCGATGGTCATCGTCGTGTCGATTACGGCGATCTCCAGCTTTATTTTTCCCGCGATCAACATGTCGATTCCCGTGCGGATTCTCCGGTTTCCGTTGATGATTTTGGCAGCTTCCTTTGGGATTTACGGGATTATCGTCGGAGTGCTTGGGCTGGTTCTGCATTTGTGCAGCCTGCGTTCGTTTGGCGTACCCTACATGAGTACATTCGCCCCGTTTTCCTTCAAAGAACAGCGTGATGCGATCTTGCGCGCGCCGCGCTGGATGATGGACAAACGCCCAGAGTCGATCACCAAACGAAACATGCGCCGTCAATCACCGAATTTGAAGCCGAAGCCGCCAGAGCATTAAGGTAAAAAGGCAAGGAGTGAACTTCTATGAAAGTCATCAAAGTGCTTCTCTGCTTGACACTTGTCTTCCTGCTGGGCGGTTGCTGGAATCGCAAGGAGCTGAACGATCTGGCGATTTGCGTCGGCATCGGAATTGACAAGGTAAAGACCGGGTATAGCGTGTCTGTCCAAGTCGTGGACCCGGCTGAAGTGGCAGCCAACAAAGGCAAACCGGGGAGGGCTCCTGTTACGCTGTTTACGATGAGCGGTGCCACTGTATTTGAAGCTCTCCGCAAAATGACGACGATATCGCCGCGGAAAATTTATATGTCGCACACGAGGATGCTGATTTTGGGGGAGGAACTGGCACGGGAAGGAATTGCGCCTGTGCTTGATTTTGTTTCGCGCGATCACGAGTTTCGGACGGATTTTTACATTGCTGTGGCTCGCGGTACGACAGCTCACAACATCTTGAAGGTCATTACGCCGTTGGAGCAGATTCCCGCCAATGAGCTGTTCGCTTCCTTGGAGACGTCGTCCAAAGCGTGGGCGCCAACCGCCGCGATTACCCTTGATCAACTGATTGCGGACTTGACGAATAAGGGCAAACAGGCGGTACTGACGGGCATAAAGCTGACAGGCTCGCCGGAGGAAGGGGATCAGCGCGAAAATGTGGAGCAGATTGATTCCAACGTGCTTTTGCAGTACACGACACTCGCTGCCTTTCGGGGAGACAAGCTGATTGGCTGGCTCAACGAGAAGGACAGCAAGGCGTACAACTACATAACCGGAAATGTCAAAAGTACGGCTAGCCTTCCGTGCAAAGGGGGAGGGCGCCTGACGATGGAAATTATGAAGTCGAACTCCAAGGTGAAAGCCATCCTGAAAAATGGCAAGCCGGAAATCATGGTCGATATTCACCTGGAAAATGACATCGGCGAAGTGCAGTGCAAAATCGACCTGACCAAAATGGAGACGATCGAAGAAATCCAAAAAGAAGCCGAAAAAGGCATGGTTGCTACAGGAATGCGGGCGGTCACTTATGCGAAGCAGCATGAAGTGGACATTTTCGGATTCGGAGATGTCATCCACCGCCAGTATCCGAAGGTGTGGAAACAACTCGAAAAAAACTGGAACAAGGAATTTGCCAAGCTCCCGGTTCACATCAAGGCAGAAGTGAAAATCAGGCGACTGGGAACGATCAACAACGCTTTCAAGGAAAAATGAGTGATCAGGAGGGGGAGTCATGTCGGTATTGACGGTAGTCTTCATCTCCATCGTCGTCAGTCTGTACGAGCTGCCCAGGCTGATCCGCAAGAAACAGCGAAAAGAAACGATTGTGTTTATCGTCATGCTCGTGATCAGTGTCGGGATGTATGCCGCTACACAATTTGGTCTTGTGCCCAACCCTGTCTATGCGATGGAAATCATCTACAAGCCGATGGATGACTGGATCAAGCAGTGGCTGCATTGAGGACGGAGGCTTGTTGCCGCGAGGATTGCCGCTGGAAAGCGGGGCATACTGAGAAGACCTCAGCAAAGGAGTGGAAACACACGTGGACGGTCTTTTGATGAAGCTTCTGGTAAGCCCGATCTTGGTTGTTTTGGCTGATGCCCTCTTTCCCGAGGTGAATTTTGCGAACCTGTACCAGTCTGTCGGTGTCGGCTTTGTCCTTGCTCTTGCCGGATTTTTTCTGGACAGGGCCATTCTGGCTCCAGGCAGTCTGTGGCTTACAACCGCCATTGATTTTATCATCGGTTTTCTGATTGTATACGGCAGCATCGTCTTTTTGCCTGATGCCCAAATCTCGGCAATGGGAGCGGGATTTGTCGCCATCTTTTACGGTGTGGCCGAATACTTGCAGCATACATGGCTGCTTCGTGCGATCCGCTCGGAAAACACATAGAGGTGCCATTGTTGCCGGGACAGCCCCGTCCATCTGCGAAAAGACGGGGCTGTCTTTTTTTCTGCGCGCGCGTCAATCGTTTTTCGAAGGAGCCAGCTTTTTGGTTGCGATCCGTTCGATCCAGCTCCAGGCGCAACGATTCGCTGAAGCCTCCGTATGCGCATCCGGCATTGTTGAGCAACAGGTCGATTCGCCCGTGGCGATCCGCGATGTCGGCGATCGCCTGTTCGATCTGGGGAGGGCTGGTGACATCCAAGGAAATCACTTCCATATGTTCGGTTGCTATATGCAAGTTTGCGAGTTTGTCAAGTGGGCCCCTTTTTTGCGGGTCGCGCATGGAAGCAATTACGTAAAATCCAGCCTTGACTAATGCCACAGAAGCGTGCATGCCGAAGCCGCTGGAGGAGCCAGTGATTAGTGCAATTGGTCTTTTTTTCATATATTTCTCCTTTAAGTTGCCTAAACTGGTTACATTTATCTTAAAAGTTCACAAATTTGTTCATAAATTTGTTAACAAAATGATAACAAATAGCCTTTAGATTAAGGAAAATTTATGTATACTTAAATGGTTACCACGCATTGGCAGGAGTCTGCAATCTCGGCCCTTTTGCTCCTTCTGTTTGTTTTTGGGATGACTGCTAATACTTTTCCTGATTGGGTATGATAGTTGGGGAAGGAATAGATAGCCATCCTTGTGCAAAATTGAAAGAGCAAAAAGCTTCTAGTTTGTATGCGTGGCTAGAACGTTACCAACACGAAGAAAGAGGGGTTCATTGGTATGAAGGGTTGGCAACAGTTTTGGCGTCAGCTTTCTCTGTTTGGTCTGCTGGCGCTGGTGTTAACCGGGTGTGGCAAAGATGAGCTCTCAGCGCTCAAGCCTTCCGGCCCGGTTGCTTCGATGCAGTATGACCTGATGAAGCTGTCCTCCGCTATCATGATCGGCGTCTTCATTGTCGTTATGCTGATCTTTACGTACGTCCTTATCCGATACCGTAAGCGTCCAGGACAGCAAGGCGTTCCAAAGCAGGTCGAAGGCAATCATGCACTTGAGATTCTTTGGACAGTAATTCCTTTCCTGCTCCTGATTGTGATGGCGATTCCAACCGTTACAACCGGTTTCGCCCTGCACAAGGAATTTCCAAAAGAGGAAGCGCTTCAAGTGAAGGTAACCGCTCACCAGTTCTGGTGGGAGTTCGAGTATCCGGATCTGGGAGTAGCAACCGCACAAGACCTGGTTCTGCCAGTTGGCAAAAAGGTTCAGTTCCAAGTGACCTCTGCTGACGTTATGCACGCATTCTGGATTCCTGCTCTGGGCGGTAAAATCGATACCAACCCGGGACAAGAAAACAAGATTTGGCTGCAAGCAGACAAAACAGGTATTTTCTACGGAAAATGCGCGGAGCTCTGTGGAGCGTCCCATGCCTTGATGGACTTCAAGGTAGAAGTAATGGACCAGACTGCATTTGACAGCTGGGCAAACGGCATGAAGGGCGTTCAGTCCAAAGAGCCGGTAGCCGCTACAGCTCCAAGTGCTGCACAAGGTCAAGAAATCTTCAACAAAAGCTGTCTCGGCTGTCACGCCATCGCTGGAAAAGGCGGAAAACTGGGTCCAAACCTGACCAACTTCGCAGATCGCGAACGCGTAGCAGGTATTCTTGCCCACACGCCTGAAAATCTGGCAGAGTGGCTCAAAGATCCGCAAAAGGTAAAACCGGGCAACAACATGCCTAACCTCAACCTCGACGATGCACAAGTGAAAGCGCTTGTAGAGTACATGTCTACACTCAGCGTGAAGTAACTACCGTAATGAAATGACATTTCGTCATAGGCAGTGACGCTTAAAAAGGAGGTAAACCTGTGTCTGCACATGCTTCTCACGCACCCGCACCAAAACGTTCAGGGCTGTGGGACTGGCTCACGACAGTGGATCACAAGAAGATCGCGATCCTGTACTTGATTGCCGGTGGTATTTTCTTTCTCGCCGGTGGTTATGAGGCCCTGTTGATCCGTTTGCAGTTGATGTATCCAGAAGCTTCTGTAGTTGGTGCCAAGACGTTTAACGAATTGATTACCATGCACGGCACGACGATGATTTTCTTGGCGGTCATGCCAGTCATTTTCGCGCTGATGAACGCAGTCGTTCCGCTTCAAATCGGAGCGCGCGACGTAGCGTTCCCTTTTGTTAACGCTCTCGGTTTCTGGTTGTTCTTCTTCGGAGGAGTGCTCCTGAACACCAGCTGGTTCCTTGGCGGAGCACCAGATGCCGGATGGACATCTTATACCACTTTGGCTTTGAACCAATATAGCGGCCGCGGAGTAGACTTCTACGTTCTCGGTTTGCAAATTGCCGGTCTCGGTACGCTGATCGGTGGTATCAACTTCCTTGTTACCATCATCAACATGCGTGCTCCAGGGATGACATTCATGCGCATGCCAATGTTCACCTGGGCGTCTTTTATTACATCCGGTCTGATTCTGTTCGCTTTCCCGGCGATTACAGTAGGTCTGGTTCTCTTGATGTTCGACCGTTTGTTTGGCGGTAACTTCTTCAACCCGGATGCGGGTGGTAACGTTGTCATTTGGGAGCACTTGTTCTGGATCTTCGGTCACCCCGAAGTATACATCCTGATTCTCCCGGCATTCGGTGTTATTTCTGAAATTATCTCCACCTTTGCAAGAAAGCGCCTGTTCGGTTACAGCTCCATGGTATTCGCAACTGCGCTGATCGGCTTCCTCGGCTTCATGGTGTGGGCTCACCACATGTTCACAACTGGTTTGGGCGCCATTGCCAACACGCTGTTCGGTCTGGCTACGATGCTGATTGCGGTACCTACGGGTATTAAAATCTTTAACTGGCTTTTGACCATGTGGGGCGGACAAATTCGCTTCCCTACCGCAAACTTGTTTGCAGTAGGCTTCATTCCGACATTTACGATCGGTGGTATGACAGGGGTTATGCTCGCGGTTCCGCCAGCTGACTACCAATACCATGACAGCTACTTCGTAGTAGCTCACTTCCACTACGTTATCGTAGGGGGTCTCGTCTTCGGTCTGTTCGCCGGTCTTTACTACTGGTGGCCGAAAATGTTCGGTAAAATGCTGAATGAAACAATCGGTAAATGGAACTTCTGGACGTTCTTCATCGGTTTCCATCTTACCTTCTTCCCGCAACACTTCCTTGGTCTGATGGGGATGCCGCGCCGCGTCTTCACATACCTGAAAGGTCAGGACCTGGATGTAGGGAACTTTATCAGTACCATCGGTGTATTCGGTATGACGATCGGTACAATCCTGTTCCTCATCAACGTTGTCGTTGCAGCAAAAGGCAAACGCGCACCTGCGGACCCGTGGGATGGACGCTCGCTGGAGTGGACAATTCCGTCGCCGCCGCCTGAGTACAACTTTGCCCAAACACCTCTGGTGCGTGGTCTGGATGCATTCTGGATCGAGAAAATGGCTGGCAACAAAGGCATGACACCTGCTGAACCGCTCGGTGACATCCACATGCCATCGCCATCGTTCCTGCCGTTCCTGATGTCCGTCGGTCTGTTCATTGCAGGCTATGGCTTCATGTACCACAACTACGTTGTAGTAGCGATCGGCTTGATTTTGACTTTCGGATGTATGTTCGCACGTTCTGTAAAAGACGATCCTGGTTATCATATTCATGAGGATGAAATCGAAGAGAAAGGGGTTAAGGCTTAATGGCTACACATCACGCAAATGCAGTTTTACCTGATGAACCGGAAAAAGCCACCCTTGAAGGCAAGAACAAGATTCTTGGCTTCTGGCTCTTCCTTGGTGGAGAGACTGTTCTTTTCGGTTCGTTGTTCGCAACTTTTATCGCGCTGCGTGATCAAGCAAACGGCGGACCGACGTCCCAGCAACTGTTTGACATGCCGCTGGTTGCAGCTGCAACACTTCTTTTGCTTACCAGTTCGATGACAAGTGTTATGGCTACACTCGCTCTGCACAAGAAAAACTTGAAAATGATTCAAGTTTGGCTGACCATCACTGTATTGCTCGGTCTCGGATTCCTTGCCCTGGAGATTTATGAGTTTGTGCATTATGTGCATGAAGGACATAAAATCTCGACAAGTGCGTTCGGCTCTGCGTTCTACACATTGGTTGGCTTCCACGGGGGTCACGTAGCGTTCGGGATTCTCTGGATCACTTTGTTGCAGTTGTCGGCAGTGAAGAAAGGCTTGACGGTAGTAACGGCTCCTAAGTTCTACCTGGCCTGCTTGTACTGGCACTTTATCGACGTAGTATGGGTATTCATCTTTACCGTGGTATATCTCATGGGTATGATCGGTGGAAAGGTGGGATAATCTATGGGAGCACACGCTCATAATGAAGAGGTACGCAAGCCGAAAGTAAAACACGACGGTCCAAAAAGACACGTTGTAGCTTTCATCGGATCTCTCGTATTGACCGCACTTGCATTTATTGCTGTTGCGTATGAAGTGATTCCGGTAGGTTTTACCGTACCGTTCATCGTCGTCTTGGCTTTCATCCAGGCGTTCTTCCAACTGTTTGTTTGGATGCACATGGATCAAAAAGGCCACGAGTTCGCACGGATCAGCATTTTCGCCGGGCTGTTCGTGATCCTGCTTGCAGTAATCGTCTTCGTTTACTGGGTGTGGATCTAGAACGCTTGGCAAGGACAAGAGGGCAGACCAAAAGTCTGTCCTCTTTTTTTCGGGCTGTCAGAAGTCATTTCTGGCAGCCATTTTTTTGTACTATCGAGCGGGAATTGAGATAAGCATGGGATAGGAGCGGCTTTTCGGGAAGGGAGGGAGCAGACAGAGTTTTCTCGCTTTTTGAAAAATACTTGCACCTATCTACAAGGCTTTATATAATAAAAATATCAACATGCGTTAAAATAACGTTATATTATTAAGTCGTCACATATTTTGTGAAAATAAATGAATGAAAGCAGGGATCGCAATGGTGAAATTGGTGGCAATTTATCGCAAGCCGGAAGATATCGAGGCTTTTGACAAGCACTATTTTGAAGTGCACGCTGCACTCGCTGAGAAAATGCCTGGCTTGATCAAGATGGAGGTAAGCAAAGTATACGGCACGCCGATGGGCGAATCCGATCTGCATCTGCTCGCAGAAATGTACTTTGAAACGAAGGAAGCCTTGTTGGAAGCGTTGTCATCTCCAGAGGGGCGTGCAGCAGGCAAAGACTTGCGCGGATTTGCAGGCCAAGTAGTGTCCATGCATTTTGCCGAAGTGGTTTAACGTATGGGAACAAAATCGTTTGTTGACGAGCGCGAGCTGCATCATAAACATTACGACGAGATTTGCGAAAAGCTGAAACAAGACCAGTTCGCCCAGTTTTTGGGAGTCAAGCTGATCGAGCTTGGCGAGGGGACTGCGACAGCAGAGGTGACGGTGGCCGATCATATGTTGAATGCGCACGGTACAGCGCACGGCGCCATCATTTTCTCCCTGGCTGATTTTGTTTTTGCCGCAGCCTGTAACTCCTACGGAAAAACATCTGTTGCGCTCTCGATGAACATCGGATTTTTGGCCGCAGCAATGAAAGGAAACCGGCTTGTGGCAACGGCTACGGAAGAGAAGAAGAACAACCGGACAGCCTGGTACCGCATCCGCGTCGAATCCGAGCACGGCCTGGTAGCGACATTGGACGCACTGGCTTATCGGAAAAATGAATACTTCATTTCGCTGGACGACAAGGAATAACCAAATGCACACACAAAACGGAGAAAGGAAGCCGAATGCCGCGTGCACAGGCTCCTTTCCCTGTTTCACGAGGATACCAGACACGGGGGCGAGAGGATGACAGTGGAAATCCGCAATCGATTCAATCACTACCTGGGCATAGAAGTCGTACACCGAGATGAGCAGGGCTGCAAGGTAGCACTGAAAATTCGCCCTGAACTGTTCAACAGCATAGATGGGGTCGTACATGGTGGCGTGACGGCGACGTTGGCTGACGTAGCGATGGGACATGGAGCTGCGCCACATGTAGACGGCGTGCAGCAATGCGTTACGGTAGAGAGCAAAATTCAATATTTGTACCCTGCCCGTGGGGAGAGGCTGGAAGCTGAGTCTCGCGTTTTGAAGCAGGGCAAGAGCCTGATCATTATGGAGGCGCGCGTCACCTGTGACGGCAAGCTCGTTGCTTTTGCCACGGGAACGTATGCGCGGGTCAATCCCAATCGAAGCTAAAGAGTATGGTTGCACGAGGAGGGGATAGAAGTGGAAGAAACGGTTCGCTTTGAACGAGACGGTCATGTGGCGATCATCACGCTCAACCGTCCGGATGAGCTGAATGCACTGAACTACGCTACATTGGAGCGGCTGGGTGATCTGATTGAACAAGTGCGGCTTGATTCAAAAGACATTCGGGTGCTGCTGATAAAAGGCGAAGGCCGGGCGTTTTGCGCAGGAGCTGATTTGAAAGAGCGGCGCACGCTGAACGAACAGCAAGTCCGCAGAAACGTTCGCAAAATTCGCGATGTGTTCACCGCGCTGGAACGATTGCCGCAGCCGACGATCGCGTTGATCAACGGCTTCGCTTTCGGTGGTGGATTTGAACTAGCGCTCGCTTGTGATTTCCGCTACGCCGTGGAGGAAGCGAAAATGGGGCTGACCGAGGTCAGTCTGGGCATCATTCCCGGAGCGGGCGGAACGCAGCGTCTGTCGCGTTTGATCAGTCCGGCGAAGGCGAAGGAACTGATTTTGACAGCCCGGCGCATTCAGGCGAATGAAGCTTGCCGCTTGGGGATATTGAATGGAGTTGCGCAAGACGGGGAACAATTGCTGGAGCTGGCAATGGGGCTGGCCCAAGAGATTCTCGGCAACGCACCGCTCGCCGTCTATCAGGCAAAGGCGGCCATCGACCGCGGAAGCAGCGTCGATTTGCAAACAGGGCTGGACGTGGAAACGATGTGCTATGAAGTCATTATCCCAACGAAAGACCGCCTGGAAGCGCTGGAAGCTTTCCGCGAAAAAAGAAAGCCTGTGTTCAAGGGAGAATAGGCGATAGCTACAAAGACATAACGTGACGGAATGAGGGAAACGGCATGATCTTTAATACAGAAATGGAAACGTTGTCAAGAGAAGAGCTGACCAAGCTTCAAGTGGAGCGTTTGAAAGAAACGGTGGCGCGCGTCTACGAACGAGTGCCTTTTCATCAAAAAGCTTTTGACGAAGCAGGCGTAAAACCGGAAGATATCCAGTCCATCGAAGACATTCAGAAGCTGCCGTTCATGAAAAAAACCGATCTGCGGGAAAATTATCCGTTCAAGCTGTTCGCTGTGGACATGAAGGAAGTAGCGCGCATTCACGGTTCGTCCGGCACAAAAGGCAAGCCGACTGTTGTAGGCTACACGAAGAAAGACCTGGAAAACTGGGCGGAAATCGTCGCGCGCGCCATTTGCTGTGCGGGCGGTCAGCCAGGGGATATTTTCCACAACGCTTACGGTTACGGCCTGTTTACGGGCGGTCTTGGCCTGCATAACGGAATCGAGCACATGGGCGCGGTAGCGGTTCCTGTATCCGGGGGCAATACTTCCCGGCAAATTACACTAATTGAGGACTTCCAGCCACGCGGGATCGCAGCCACTCCGTCTTACGTGCTCAACATCGTCGAAGAAATGAAAAAGCAAGGCATCAACCCGCGGGAGACAAGCGTGAAGTACGGCATTTTCGGGGCCGAGCCATGGTCGGAGGAAATGCGCGTTCAGCTCGAAGAAGCGCTCGACATCAAGGCGGTGGACATTTACGGATTGAGCGAGGTCATGGGACCGGGCGTATCGATCGAATGCCACGAGGCCCAGGATGGCTTGCACATTGCGGAAGATCATTTCTACGCAGAAATCATCGATCCGAATACAGGTGAAGTGCTGCCGCATGGACAAGAAGGCGAGCTTGTCTTCACTTCCCTGACGAAAGAAGCATTCCCTGTCATTCGTTATCGCACAGGAGATATCGCATCGCTCAACCCGGAACCCTGTAAGTGTGGCCGCACCACCATGCGCATGTCCCGCATCAAAGGCCGTGTAGACGATATGCTCATCATTCGCGGTGTCAATGTGTTCCCGACCGAGATCGAGTCTGTTTTGCTGACCTTTAACCAGTTGGCTCCGCACTATCAGGTAGTGATCGAGCGCGACGGGGCATTGGATCGCTTTGAGGTGCACTGCGAGCTGACCGAGAAGTACGCCAGTGAAATCAGTGGAAATGAAAGCGCTGCGTTGTCGCATCTTGTAAAAGAGATCGGGCATATGATCAAAAATACATTGGGTGTGTCTGTCGTGCTGCGGATTCAACAACCAAATTCCTTGACGCGCAGCGAAGGAAAGGCGATTCGCATTGTGGACAATCGGGGCAAAGCCCAGGCAGCGATCTAGCTGGCGAGTTTCCTATCGACTCGACTACCTGCGAAAAAGGGTGTGAACAGCGCATGGCTTACGAATATATCAAAACGGCCAGCGAAGACGGTATCGGTATTATTACCTTGAATCGACCGAAGATTCTTAACGCATTGAATTTGCAGTTGATTGATGAACTGGTCGCCGAGCTGGAACGGCTGGATCGGGACCCGGACATTCGCGTGATTGTGCTGACGGGCAATGACAAAGCGTTCGCAGCGGGAGCGGACATCAACGAAATGGCAGAGGCGTCCGCTATCGAGATCATGAAGCGCGACCAGTTTGCCGTCTGGGATCGCATGTCGCTTATTTCCAAGCCGATCATCGGCGCTGTCAGCGGCTTCGTGCTGGGCGGCGGCTGTGAACTGATGATGAACTGCGATATCGTCATCGCTTCGGAGACAGCCGTCATCGGCCAGCCGGAAATCAAGCTTGGCGTCATGCCGGGAGCGGGCGGAACGCAGCGGCTGACCCGTGCGGTGGGAATGCGCAAGGCAATGGAAATGCTGCTGACGGGAGAACCGATATCGGCCAAAGAAGCGTTGCGCTACGGGCTGGTCAATCGCGTCGTGCCAGTGGAGGCGTATTTTCAGGAAGCGCTCAAGCTGGCGAAGCAAATTGCCGTCCAGCCTCCGCTCGCTGTACAGGTGATCAAAAAGGCGGTGCACAAAGCCGAGGATTTGCCGCTTGCCGAGGGCATGGACTATGAACGCAACGGCTTTTATTTGCTGCTCGCCAGCGAGGATCGCAAGGAAGGAATGCAAGCTTTCCTGAACAAGCGCAAACCCCGGTTTACGGGTAATTAGGAGGCGGCCATGTACGAAACGATTCTGTATGAAGTGTCAGAAGGCGTAGCGATTGTCACCTTGAATCGACCGGATAAATTCAACGCTTTTACAGAAGTCATGCACAAGGAAATCATTGCGGCGCTTAAACAGGCGCAAAAGGATGACGCTGTTCGCTGCATTTTGCTCACAGGCGCAGGCCGGGCTTTCAATGCCGGACAGGACCTGAGCGAAGTTTCTGGCGGAGACGTGGATTTCGGCGGATTTTTACGCGAGCGTTACAATCCGATGATTTTGCAGATGCACAAAACGGAGAAGCCGATTGTTGCGGCAGTTAACGGCGTGGCAGCAGGAGCGGGCATGAGTGTGGCGCTCGCTTGCGATATTCGCTTGGCTTCGGAAAAAGCGTCTTTTGTCAATGCGTTCGTGGGCATCGGACTTGTTCCAGACTCGGGCGGTTGCTACTTCCTGCCGCGCATCGTCGGAATCGGCAAGGCGCTGGAACTGGCGATGACGGGAGAAAAAGTATCGGCACAAGAGGCTCTCGGCATCGGACTCGTCAATCAGGTGTATCCGGCAGAGAGCTTTATGGAAGATGCCCTCGCCTATGCGCGCAAGCTGGCTGCCTTGCCGACGAGAGCCATCGGGCTGATCAAGCGCGCGATGTACAAAGGGCTGGAAATGGGACTGGAAGAGACGTTGGCCTACGAAGCCTACGCACAAGAGGCTGCGGGCAGCACAGCCGATCACAAGGAAGGGGTAGCGGCCTTCATGGAAAAACGCGCTCCCCGTTTTACGGGTCGTTAGGCGAAGGGAGGCACAAGTCTAGTGAATACAAAAACAGTAGGCGTTATCGGTGCGGGCACGATGGGAGCGGGGATCGCTCTCGTCTGCATTCGCAAAGGACATCAGGTCGTGCTTTTGGATGCCAATCAGGCGGTTTTGGACAAAGCGCTGACCTACTTGCAATCGATCACGGGAAAAGATGTGGAAAAAGGCAAAATCAGCGAGCAGGAAAAAGCGGACATGCTGGACAGGGCAAAGCTCGTATCAGAGATGGAACAACTGGCGGCGTGCGATATTGTCATCGAAGCCGTGCCGGAGCGGCTCGATTTGAAAAAGGGCATTTTCAGCGAGCTAAGCCGCATTTGCAGACCGGACGCGCTTTTGCTGACCAATACTTCCTCCATTTCCATTACGCAAATTGCTGGAGGGCTTCCTCATCCCGAGCGCATTCTCGGGTTTCATTTTTTCAATCCTGCGCCAGTCATGCCGCTCGTCGAAGTAATCCGCGGCAAAAAATCGAGCGAAGACAACGTGCAGGCGGCGTATCGCTTCGCAACAGAACTGGGCAAGGTGCCCGTGCTGGTGACAGACACGCCCGGATTTATCGTCAATCGCATCGCGCGTCCGTACTATAACGAGGCGTTGCGCATTTTGGGCGACCATGTGGCAGAGGTAGAGCAGATCGACCGAATCATGAAACGCGCAGGCGGCTTCAAAATGGGTCCGTTTGAGTTGCAGGACATGATCGGCATCGACATCAATTTTGCCACAACGGAATCGGTGTACACCGACTTCTTCCATGAAGGACGATTTAAGCCCAGCCGGATTCAGCAGCGGATGGTTCAGGCCGGCAGCTTGGGCAGAAAGACGGGGGAAGGCTTCTATGACTATGACAAATAAGGCGGTCGTGCTGACGGGCACAAGCCCGCTTTTTGCAGAGCTGCACCAACTTTTTGCAGAAAAAGGATATCAAGTGCTGTCCCTGGCGCAAGCCGCCACAAATTCTGCGGCGGTGGCGTTCGCAGTGGAGGTCAGCAATCTCGATTTAGAGCAAAAGGCTGAGGAGATTCGCCAGTTGGACAGCTTGCTTGCCCCTGATGTGCCGATTCTCACGACTTCGCTTGCGATCACGGCGACAGAGGTCGCTTCCTGGACGAAGCATCCCGAGCGGGTGTGCGGGTTCGGCACGCTGGTTCCGCTGGTGGAGCGGGAGCTGATTGAGCTTGCTCCGGCCCTGCAAACAGAAGCGAAGACGCTGCAAGCAGCGGAAGCTTTTTTCCAGTCGCTTGGCAAAGAAACGGAAGCCGTCAACGACGAGGTCGGGCTGGTTTTCCCGCGCATTCTTTCCCTGATTATTAATGAAGCGGCTTTTACGCTGATGGAAAAGGCGGCGACTGCCCGCGATATTGATATTGCCATGAAAAAAGGCACCAACTATCCGTATGGTCCGCTGGAATGGGCGGATCGCATCGGATTGGACGAGATTTATGCGATTTCCAGAGGCTTGCAGCGCGATCTCGCGGAAGAGCGCTACCGTACAGCTCCGCTGCTGCGCAAGCTCGTGCTGGCGGGGCGAGTCGGCGTACGCAGCGGGCAAGGTTTTTACGCATACGAAAGCAAGGCGGAGGCGAAGGCATGACGATGAACAGAAACGACGTATACGTAGCTGCCGCCGTTCGCACGCCGATCGGCAAGCTCGGGGGCAGTCTGAAGCATACGCCTATGGATGATTTGACTGCGCTCGTGCTGAATGGCGCCTTGGCGCAGGCAGGGCAAACAGGCGATGCTATCGACGGAGTCATTATGGGGAACGTCATTTCCGCGGGGCCGTTCATCAATATCGCGCGCGTAGGTCTGTTGAAAGCAGGGTTGCCGGAGAGCGTGCCGGGACTGACAGTGAACCGGGTCTGCGCCTCCGGATTGGAAGCGCTCAATCTGGCTGCACAGTCCATCCAGACCGGACACAGCCAGGCGATGCTTGCGGGCGGAGTAGAAAATTTGACGCGCTCGCCGTACATCATGGAGAAATTCGAGCAGCCGTACCAGCGCGGGGCACAGACGCTGATGGAATCGTTCGGCGGCCCGCGCTCTGCGCCTGTGTCGCTCTACGGAGATTTGACCATGGGCGATACGGCGGAAAACGTTGCCGAAAAGTTCGGCATCAGCCGCGAGGATCAAGATTTGTTTGCTGCCGAAAGCCAGAGACGTGCTATCGCGGCGATCGATGCCGGCTTGTTCAAGGAAGAGATCATCCCGGTAGTTTTGCGAGGAAAAAAAGGCGAAGAAACGCTGTTTGATACAGATGAGTTCCCGCGCCGCGATTCCAGTGTGGAGTCGCTTGCCAAGCTGCGCCCTGCTTTTCGCAAAAACGGCAGCGTGACCGCAGGCAACTCCTCCGGGATCAACGATGGCGCGTCGGCTCTTTTGCTCATGAATGAGGAAATGTTGAAGCGTTCGGGTACCGCGCCTTTGGGACGCATCGTGCATTTTGCTTGCGCTGGCGTCGACCCGCGCATTATGGGCATAGGACCAGTCGCAGCCATCCGCAAGCTGCTCGCCGAGGTCAAGCTGTCTGTCGAAGACATTGACCTGTTTGAACTGAATGAAGCTTTTGCCTCCCAGTCGCTCGCCTGCATGCGCGAGCTGGGGCTTGACCCAGAGAAGACCAATGTGAACGGCGGTGCTATCGCCTTGGGCCACCCGCTCGGCATGAGCGGCGCTCGTCTGGCAGGCACGCTCCTGTACGAACTGCGCCGCCGCAAAAAGAAATACGGAATCGTTTCGCTGTGCATCGGGGGCGGACAGGGACTGGCTACGCTGGTCGAAGCGTTGTAGATGAATCGGGATGTCCTACTGTACTGGAGGAGTGGAAGATGAATACACCTGTCATTATCGATGCGATACGCACACCGATCGGACGGATTGGCGGAGCATTGAAAGAGGTGCGCCCGGATGATCTGGGCGCTTTGGTTATCCAAAAATTGCTGGAACGAAATCCGCTTGATGTAGGAACGATTGACGATGTCATGATGGGGTGTGCCAATCAGGCGGGTGAGGATAACCGCAACGTGGCGCGGATGTCGCTGCTTTTGGCTGGCTTGCCTGTCGAAGTGCCTGGCGTGACTGTCAACCGTTTGTGCGGCTCTGGGCTGGAAGCCGTGAACCAAAGCGCGAACGCGATCAAGGCAGGCGCTGGCGAAGTGTACATTGCCGGCGGACTGGAGAGCATGACGCGCGCCCCTTTGGTCATGATGAAGCCTGGAGCTGCTTTTCAGCGCGGAAATCAGCAACTGGTGGACACGACGCTCGGCTGGCGGCTGGTGAACGATAAAATGAACGAGCTGTATCCGCCGATCAGCTTGGGCGAAACAGCCGAAAAGGTTGCCGAGCAATACGGGATCAGCCGCGAAGCGCAGGACGAGTTTGCGCTGCGAAGCCAGCAAAACTACGCGAGAGCACTGGCGGAAGGAAAATGGGCAGCAGAGATTGTGCCTGTCGAGCTGAGAGGGCGCAAAGGGGATGTCACGCTGTTTGACCGCGACGAACACGCTCGCCCGGAGACGACGATAGAGCAACTGCAAAAGCTCAAGCCAGCTTTTCAGGCAAACGGCACCGTTACGGCGGGCAATTCCAGCGGTTTGAACGATGGGGCAAGCGCCCTGCTTATCATGGAGCAAAAGGCGGCTTTGGCTGCCGGGCTTAAACCGCGCGCCCGCATCGTCGCTTCCGCAGTGGCAGGCGTTGATCCTTCTGTCATGGGGATTGGGCCGATTCCGGCTACGCACAAGGCGTTGAAGCAGGCGGGACTGTCGCTTGCCGATATCGACCTGTTTGAATTTAACGAAGCTTTTGCCGCACAAGCGGTAGCTTGCGTGCAAGAGCTGGGAGTCAATCCTGATCTGGTCAATGTCAATGGCGGCGCGATTGCTTTGGGGCATCCGCTCGGAGCTAGTGGCGCACGTATCCTGACCACGCTTTTGTACGAGATGGAGCGCAGGGAAGCTCGCTATGGTCTGGCTGCCATGTGTATCGGCGTGGGCCAGGGAATCGCGACGATTATTGAGCGCGTGTAGAAAGCAATCACGCGTGACGAGAGGTGCATGTGCGTGAAGGAAGGACTGAAGCCAGGGACGACTGCCGAATTTACGGTGGTCGTCACAGAGGACATGCTGCCCAAGTTTGCAGGGGAGGTTGTGCATCCGGTCATGTCGACGGTCAGCATGATCTACTACATGGAATGGGCAGGGCGTCAGGTGATTTTGCCTTATTTGGAAGCGGATGAGGAAGGCTCCGGCTTCGCTGTGGATATCCGCCATGTCGGCCCGGCGGTAGCGGGTCAAGTGGTGACCTTCAAAGCCGTGTGCCAGGAAGTCACGAAAAATCGGGTGGTGTGCGAGGTGACAGCCGACACCGCCCGGAATCGCGTCGGGGTCGGTTCGTTTACCCAGGCGATTTTCAACAAGCACGAAATCAGGCGGCGCTTTGAAGCGCTCCAGGCAGAAATCGCTGCGGAAAATAATTGTACAGAATAAATTGACTCTTTTAAAATGTTTTAATATAATAACGTTAAAATTACGTTATACGATTTTATCGTCATACTCTCAAACGATTCACGCACCTTCTAGAGAATATGGTACAATTTCACAGCATAAAGGTATGAATCGATTTGGGGGTTGAAGAACGTGAAGCCACAATCCATGCTTTTTACGATTTATGGAGAATATGTTCGCCATTACGGGAGCGAGATCTGGATCGGCAGCCTGACACGGCTCATGGGAGAATTTGGTCTGTCCGAACCGGCTGTTCGCGCCGCCATTTCCAGGATGCTCCGCCAAGGCTGGCTGGAATCCAGAAAAGTAGGAAACAAGAGCTACTACTCGGTATCCGAACGTGGGAAAAAACGGCTGGAGGAAGCGGCAGCCCGCATTTATAAAGTCGAGACAGATGTCTGGGACGGAAAATGGTGCATCGCCAGCTACAACATACCGGAGGAACGCCGCGCGTTGCGGGATCAGCTGCGCAAGGAACTGGGGTGGATGGGCTTCGGGATGCTGACGACGAGCACGTGGATCAGCCCGAACGATCTCGCAGACCGGGTGAAAGAGTTGACCGAGGCGCATGAAATCACCGACCATGTAGAAATTTTCAGCGCGCAGCATCTGGGCTGGAGCGATCCGAAGCAATTGGTGCAAAAGTGCTGGAACATCGCTGAAATCAACGAGAAGTACAAAGAGTTCATTGACAACTACCGCGAACAATTCGAGCAGCTATCCGCGAAAATAGACAGTGGCGAGGAAGTGCCAGACAGCCACTGCTTTGTGGAAAAGACGAAGCTCGTCCATGAATATCGCAAGTTTTTGTTTATCGACCCGGACTTGCCGCAGGAGCTGCTTCCGGAACTGTGGCTAGGCAAAGAGGCGGATCAATTGTTCCAAAACTATTATCAACGATTAAATCCAGGGGCAGTTCGATTCTTCGAGACGGTGTATGAAGTTGCACCTGTGCATTAAGCGGTTGCTACGAAGAAAGCGCCCTAGTGACAAGCTAGGGCATTTCTTCTTCAATAATATTTCCATTAATTAAAATGTAAGCGTTTTAGATGGTAGCGGTTAAGGCGCGAAACAAGAGGGGGTACAGCACGAATATGACGGAACTGTTGCAGTATGTCGCAAACGGCCTCGTCAGTGGCGGCATTTATGCGATTGTTGCCGTAGGCTTCATCACGATTTACAACGTGAGCAAGGTCATCAATCTCGCACAGGGTGAGTTTTTGATGCTCGGCGGAATGGTTACGGTAGCTTTGATCGGGATGAATTTGCCTTACGGACTCGCAGCATTGCTTGCCATTCTGGCAGTAACGGCAATCGGAATCATCATGCAGAAATATGTCATTGATTATGTGAAAAAAGCTAGTCCTATTAGTTTGATAATTTTGACAATAGGAATTTCCACCTTAATCCGCGGGATCGCCAGCTTTATTTGGGGCAAGGATGCTTTTGCGCTGGAGCCGATTACAAGCAACGAACCCCTCTCGTTCGGGGGCGTGACGATCGCGACGCAAAGCGTTTGGATTTTGGCTGCTGTCCTTATCATTTTGTTTCTCCTCTGGTATTTGATGGAAAAGACGATTCTCGGGAAAAAAATCAACGCCTGTTCGGTCAATCCGATGGCAGCCCGCCTGATGGGGATTTCTCCAACGAAGATGAGCATGCTCGCCTTCGCCATCAGCGGAGCCACCGGAGCTGTTGCCGGAATCGTCATCGCACCGCTGAGCGTGACCTCCTACGACATCGGTGTGCTGCTTGGAATCAAAGGCTTTTCCGCCGCGATTCTCGGCGGGTTGGGCAATCCGCTTGGCGCGGCTGTGGCTGCCTTTTTGCTCGGGATTGTCGAGTCGCTCGGAGCCGGATACGTCAGCTCCGGGATGAAGGACGCCATCGCGTTTCTGGTCTTGATCGGCATGCTCCTGGTGAAGCCATCCGGACTCTTCGGAGAGCGCAGCGTGGGGAAAGGAGGGCTATAGATGAAGCAGTTGTTGCAAAAATGGGGAAAAGGCTTCGGAATTTACGTCGCTTTGATGATCGTTTTCCCGTTTGTGATGCCAGATGAGTATTACCGTTCCGTCGGCATTATTATCGGGCTGCATGCCATCGTGACGATCGGGCTGTGCCTGGTGATGGGGCTGGCTGGACAAATTTCGCTCGGACAAGCAGCCTTTTGGGGAATCGGCGCTTACACTTCCGCGGTGTTGACGACCAAATACGGGCTGTCGCCATTCGTCGGCCTCATCGCCTCGGCAATTGTTCCTGGGTTGTTTGCCTTCATTCTCGGACGAGCGATAGCGGGACTGCAAGGCTACTATCTCGCGATGGCGACGCTGGCATTCGGCTATATCGTCCAGATCGGGATTACCGAATGGGAGCCAGTCACCGGGGGCGCGAGCGGGATGATCAGCATCCCACAGGTTCCGTTCTTCGGAGGCAGCGAGCTGTCCATGTACTATCTGATCTGGGCGGTCGTTACTTGTGTGCTCCTGTTCTCGCTCAACCTGCTGCATTCGCGGGTAGGCAGAGCGTTTCGGGCGATTCACAAGAGTGAGATTGCCGCAACCTCAATGGGAATTGACGTGAGCAAGTTCAAGCTGAACGCTTTCGTCGTCAGCGGCATGTTCGCCGGAATTTCCGGCGGTCTGTACGCTCACTACATGGGGATACTCGATCCGCAGCCTTTTGGACTGCACGAGTCGATCAAATTTCTCACGATGGTCGTCATCGGCGGGATGACGAGCATATGGGGAGCGTTGATTGGCACGGTACTGATCGGCTTTATCAGCGAGGGACTGATTTTGCTCAGCGAAGTCATCCCGGGCTTGCAGGGCGATGTCGATACGATTGTTTTCGGTGGCATACTCGTCTTGATTGTCATGTTTATGCCGGAAGGTCTGGTGCCGCGTATTCGTTCCGTCTATGAAAAAGCGCAAGCCAAAAAGGCAAAGGAAGCTGCTGTCAAAGCACAGTCTGGTGAGCGAGTGGAAAGGAAGGCGGCAACATGACGACCCTTTTGGAAGTACAAGAGCTGTCCCGCGATTTCGGCGGGGTGCGTGCAGTCAATCAGGTTGATTTTCAAGTGCGCGAAGGCGAAATTTTGGCGCTGATCGGCCCGAACGGAGCAGGCAAAAGCACGGTGCTCAACATGGTGTCCGGCGTCATTCCTCCGTCCGCTGGCGAAATTCGCTTTGCGAGCAAGCCGATGACGAAGGTGCCGGGCTATGAATACGCCGGGCTGGGCATTACCCGAACTTTTCAAAATCTCCAGACGTTTGACGACATGACAGTATTGGAGAACGTCATGGTCGGGATGCATACGAAGACAAGCTCCAGCCTGTTCTCCTGCGGCATGAATTTGGGCAAGGCCAAAAAAGAAGAGAAGCTGATGGAGCAAAAGGCACATGCCTGGCTCGGACAAGTGGGGCTGGCGACGGAATCCCAGCGGCTGGCGGGAAGTTTGCCCTACGGCAAGCTGAGGCTGATGGAAATTGCCCGGGCGATGGTCGCAGGGCCAAGGCTGTTGCTCCTCGATGAGCCTGCGGCTGGCTTGAACCATACGGAGACAGCGGAAATGAGCCGGATGTTTTGCGAGATTCGCGACAGCGGAACGGCGATTTTGCTGGTGGAGCACGACATGGACATGATTATGACCATCGCCGACCGCATCGTGGTTCTCGATCAGGGAACGAAAATTGCGGAAGGAACCCCGCGTGAAATCCAGGAAAATCCTCGCGTCATCGCGGCTTATCTGGGAACGGAAGAGGAGTAGGGGGGAAAACGATGGGAAAAACGATCTTGAAAGTGGACGGCGTCACGGCTCGCTACGGTCCTGTAGAAGTGCTGCACGGAATTACGATGCAAGTGAACGAAGGAGAGATCGTCTCGCTGCTCGGGGCGAACGGCGCTGGCAAAACGACGCTGTTGAATTGCATCTGCGGTCTGCACGGAGCGAAAGAAGGGAAGATCTGGTTTCGCGATGCCGACATCACCGGAATCCCGGCCGAGCTTGTCGTGCCGCGCGGGATGGCGCATGTGCCGGAGCGTCGACAAATTTTCTCCACGCTCACCGTCGAGGACAATTTGTGGCTGGGCGCTTCCCACCGCATGCCCAAAACGAGCAAAAAAGAGATCGCCAAAGAAATGCAGACCGTTTACGAGCGCTTTCCGATTTTGGCAGAGCGGAAATGGCAACTAGGGGGAACGCTATCTGGCGGACAGCAGCAAATGCTGGCGATCGGACGGGCGCTTTTATCCAGGCCGCAGCTGTTGCTCCTGGACGAGCCTTCGCTCGGCTTGGCACCGCTGATTGCCAAGGAAATATTGACGATCGTTCAGGAGATTCGCTCCGAGTGGGGTACAACCGTGTTGTTGGTTGAGCAAAACGCTCGCGCTGCGCTGGCGATTTCCGACAGGGCTTATGTGTTGAGTACAGGCGAAGTGATGCTGGAAGGCAGTGCTGAGGAAATCAGCAACGATCCGCGTGTGCAATCTGCTTATCTGGGACACTCCCACGAAGCGGTTTGACATTGATAAAAAGATAGATACTCAAGGGGGCTTAACCATGAAAAAAGGAACGTTTCGCAAGTGGCTGTATCCGGTAGCGATTGCTTCGCTCGTCTTGCTCAGCGCCTGTGGCGGCGGCGCGAAGCCAGCGGCAGAAGCAGGGGGCGGACAGACGGCGGCAACAGGTGGCGCCAGCGGGGAACCGATCAAAGTCGGGGCGATTTTCTCTCTGACTGGCCCGAACAGCCCGCTTGGGGTACCGGAGAAGCAAGCCGTTGAGCTGCTCGTCAAAGAAATCAACGGAGCAGGCGGAGTGAATGGCCGCCCGGTCGAAGTCGTGTTTGAGGACGACAAGTCGGATAACACGGAAGCTGTGAAAGCGATCAAGAAGCTGGTTTCCAAAGAAAAAGTAGTCGCTGTCCTCGGCTCCTCCGGCAGCGGACCATCTCTCGGCATGGCCGAATTTGCCGCAACAGAGAAGCTGCCGCTGATTTCGATGGCAGCAGCGGATCAGATTACCAATCCGGTGCGCGCAGGCATTTTCAAAACACCGCATACCGACGTACACGGCACGAAGCGCATTTTCAAATACTTGAAAGAAAAAGGCATTACCAAAATCGCGACGCTCAACGACAGCAATCCGTACGGAAGCGGCTGGACAACGCAATTGCAAAAGTACGCGCCTGAATACGGCATTACGATCGTAGCGGAAGAGAAGTACGGCACGAAGGACCCGTCGATGAGCTCCCAGCTGACCAAGATCAAAGGAACGGATGCACAGGCGCTGATCGTCGCAGGAACGAACCCTGGCCCGGCTACGATTGTGAAGGAAGCGAAACAGCTCAATATGACGATTCCGATCATCAGCAGCCACGGTTCAGCCAACAGCAAGTTTTTGGAGCTGGTGGGCGATGCGGGTGAAGGCGTCCTGATGGTAGCAGGCAAACTGCTGGTGCCGGATCAGGTAGATGCAAACGACCCGCAAGCAGCGGTCATCAAAAAGTTCGCAGAAGGCTATCAAGCAGCGTACAGCTCGCAGCCGGACGGTTTTGCCGGATACGGCTACGACGGTCTGAACTTGCTCGTGGAAGGGTTGAAGCAAGCAGGCGGCGACGCTTCCAAGCTGGGCGAAGTTTTGGAAAAAGTGAAGTACGTGGGAGTTACCGGGGAATTTACCTTCTCGAATGACGATCACAACGGACTGACGGAAGACAGCATGATCATGGTCGAAGTGAAGGGCGGCAAATTCCAGATTGTGAAGTAATTCAATCGATGATGCAGGTGGAGACGATGGCTGTTCTTTTCGCAAACGTGACGGATGCGAAGAGAATAGCCGTTTTCGTCCCTTGGTCAGGAGGTAAATACATGTCTCAACTGTTAAACAGCGTGCTGATGGTTGCCCCCATTTTGCAAAAGGCTTTTTTGTTCGATTGCATGGTCGGGGTGACCGACCGGGAGAAGTTTCTCGCTTACTATCCGGCGCATGGACTCAATCTGGGCATCAAAGTCGGGGACCAGCTGCGCCAGGGGAGCATCAATGCCACGGCGATTGCGGAAAACAAGCGGGTGGTGAAGAAGATCTCCAAGGAGCTTTACGGCATTCCGTATATTGCCGTCGGTTATCCAATCGTGGAAAAGGGGCAAGTAGTGGGCTGTCTGGCTACAGGGGTCACGACCGATCAGGAGGACAGGCTGCGCGGCTTGGCGGAAAATTTGACGAACGCCTTGGAAAACATTGCGGTACATACGGAAAGCCTGGCAAAAGACGCCGATCATCTCGCGCAGGCCAGCCATACGCTGAGCGATGCGGCAGGACAAATGGAAGTGAAAATCGCGGAGACGACGCAGATCAATGAGCTGATTCGCAACATTTCCACCCGTTCCAATGTGCTTGGGTTGAATGCCGTCCTGGAGGCAGCGCGAGCCGGAGCGGCAGGCCGGGGCTTTTCTGTCGTCGCCGAAGAGATTCGCCAGTTGTCGCAGACGACCTCGACGTCGGCAAAGGACATTTTTCGCATTCTCGACGAGATGAACGCCCTTGTCGGCACCGTGTCAGGCGAGATGGAAAAGACGCTGAATCACAGCCTGCAACAATCTACGCGCATTCAGGAGCTGGACGCTGTCATGCAAGAGCTGCGGCATATGGCAGAACAGCTGAAAAAGGCGGCCGTCCTGTCCGGGCGGATGGAATAAGCAAAGGTTCCAGGCGGAAGGATATTGCTAAAACGTATGACGTTATGTTATTATAACGTTATAAAAACGTAGTATGATTTTAACATAATGGACAACGGCTAATAAGGAGGTATTCTCCATGCAAACACAGATGGAACGTTCTGATCTGACCGAAAACGAAAAAATGGAAGCGTTTTTAGCGAAAATCGACCGCGGAGGAAAAATCGAAGCGGACGACTGGATGCCAGACGACTACCGCAACCAGCTGATCAAGCTGATTTCGATGCACGGCATCAGCGAAATCATGGGGGCTTTGCCGGAAAAGGAATGGGTACCCAAGGCACCGACGTTGCGCCGCAAGCTGGCGATCATGGCGAAGGTGCAGGATGAGATGGGACACGGGCAGCTTTTGCTGCGGGTAGCGGAAGATTTGCTGGCGCCGCTTGGCAAGACGCGCGAAGACTTGATGAATGACTTGTTTGCGAAAAGACTGAAATTTCACAATGTGTTCCACATGGAAGCGCCAACCTGGGCAGATGCAGGGGTAATCGGCTGGCTGGTGGACGGAGCGGCTATCATTACCCAGTCCATGTCGCTCGATACATCTTATGCGCCGTATGCGCGGGCGCTGCACCGGATTTGCGCCGAGGAGAAATTCCATGCGCAGCACGGCGAGAGCATCGTCCTGGAGCTGGCAGAGGGCACGGAGGAACAGCGCCAGATGCTGCAAGAAGCGATTACGCGCTGGTGGCCATCGCTTTTGATGTTCTTTGGGCCGCCTGAGAACGGTACGATTACGAGCAACCAATCCGCCAACATGCGTTACAAGATTCGCACGCAGACGAATGAGGAACTGCGGCAAGTGTTTTTGAAAAAGTATTTGCCACGCATTTTCCACCTCGGCTTCACTGTGCCGGATGAGACGATTCACTTCGATGAAGAAAAAGACCAATGGGTGTATCAGCAGCCGGATTGGGAACAGTTCAAGCAGATCGTCAAGGGGAACGGCCCGCGCTCTGCTCATCGTCTGAATCTTAGGGAAACATCGTACGAAGAAACAAAATGGGTGCGCGACGCAATCATGTCGTACGGCCGCCACGTAGGGTAGGTGAATGGATATGAACAAGGAAACAGAAGTCAGAGACGACTTTTTCATTTACGAAGTATTCAGTCAAAGAAGTGTCAGCTCATCATTTGTCCATCAGTTCAGCCTCTTGGCTCCAAACAAGGAAGTTGCGCTCGCGATGGCGAGAGAAAACTTCCTGCGCCGCGAGACTTGTTTTAACATCTGGGTGGTGAAGCGCGACGATATTTACGGCTTGTCGCCGGAAGAGCGTCCGTTTTTGGAGCGGCTCGACAACAAGAGCTACCGGGAGACGCGAGGCTATGGCGACTTGCAGGCGAGATGGCGCCATCACAGAGAACAGTACGAAGAAAAACAAAAGCATGCGGAAAGCGGCAGCTAAGCAGGAGGGGATACAATCATGGGCGACTTTTCACAAGTAGAAACAACAGAAGCGGCAAAACAAAACCCGGAATACGCGCAAGCCTTGACTGATTTGCTGTTTCAGCTTGCTGACGACGACTTCATTCTCGCCTATCGCGGTTCGGAATGGCTCGGGCTGGCTCCGCACATCGAGGAGGACGTCGCGTTTTCTTCGATGTCGCAGGACATGATGGGTCATGCCGTGATGTTTTACGAGATGCTGGAACAGCTCGGCGTAGGCAAGGCGGACGATCTCGCACAGCTTCGGGAAGCAGATGCGTTCCGCAATGCGATTTTGGTCGAGCGAAAAAACGGGGAAGGCGACTACAACACCGACCCTCACTATGACTGGGCGTATGCGATTGTCCGCAGCTATGTGTACGGACTGTACAAACAGGTTCGCCTGGAGTCTTTGCTCCAATCATCGTACACACCGCTGGCACTGGTCAGCCGCAAAATGATGACGGAGCATCGCTACCATCTGATGCACTGGCAAGTTTGGCTCACGCAGTTGGCCAACAGTACAGACGAAGCGCGGAAAAGACTGGAAGCTGCGATTGAGAAAGTATGGAAGGATGCAGGCGAGCTTTATCAGCTCGGTGCGAACGCCGACGCGATCGTCCGCTGTGGGCTGATTGCCGGCGAAGGCGAGTTGAAACAGAAGTGGCTCACATTGACTCAGGGCATTTTTGAAAAAGCGGGCCTCGTGTGGGCGGGTGAGCCGGGAGTGCCTGAGCAGCGCGGTCGTCACGGTCAGCATACGCCGGAGCTTGCACAAGCTTTGGCTACCTTGTCGGAAGTATATCGCATCGATCCGGCCGCGGGCTGGTAGAAAGGGTGATCTGCATGGCGCAAGAAGGAATGCATGTACATGACGGGCTGGAAGCGACATGCTGGGAACTGCTACAGCAAGTGACTGATCCGGAGATTCCGGTCATAAGCATGGTAGAGATGGGGATGATCCACAAGGTGCGGGTAGAGGACGATGTCGCGCATGTCGACGTGCTCCCTACTTTTGTCGGATGTCCTGCGCTGGAAATCATGAAAAAAAATATCGCAGCGAAGCTGGTAGAGGCGGACGGAATCAGCAAGGTGGAGGTTCAGTTTGTCTACGATCCCGCCTGGACGTCCGATCGCATCGTGCCAGAGGCGAGAGGGAAGCTAAAGAGCTTCGGCATTGCTCCTCCGCCAATCGATTTCAAACCGGGAGATACATGGGAAGTGTCCTGTCCTTACTGTGACTCCCCTTATACGCAAATTGACAACTTGTTTGGCCCTGCCGCATGCCGCAGCATTTTGTATTGCCGGCATTGCAAAAATCCGTTTGAGGCGCTAAAGCCAATTTATTGAAGAGAGTGAGAGGAGCGATAGTCATGGGAGAGTACAAGCAAATGTATATCAATGGAGAGTGGGTTTCTGCCGAGAGCGGCGAATCGATTCAAATCGTGAATCCGGCGACGGGCGAAGTCGTGGGAAGCGCTGCTTTTGGAGATTCCCGCGATGCCCAAAAAGCGATTGACGCTGCACATGAGGCTTTTGGAAGCTGGTCCCGTTTGACTGCTCGCGAGCGCTCCAAGTATTTGTACAACTTGTCCGAACTGGTCAAACAGAGCCGTGACGAGCTGGCAGGCATCATTTCTGCGGAAATGGGCAAACCGCTTGGCGAGGCAAAAGGCGAAGTGCTGGGTGCAGCGGACAACTTCGTCTGGTATGCGGAAGAAGCGAAGCGCGTTTACGGAGAGACGATCCCTTCGTCCGTGCCGAACAAGCGCATCATGGTGCTCCGTCAGCCTGTAGGTGTGGTCGGCGCGATTACACCGTGGAACTTCCCGGTGAACATGGTCGCACGCAAAATCGCTCCTGCACTGGCAGCCGGTTGCACAGTAGTCTTGAAGCCGGCGGAAGCGACGCCGCTGTCTGCCATTCGCTTGTTTGAACTGATCGAGAAGGCTGGTTTTCCAAAAGGGGTCGTCAACCTCGTCATCGGCAAGCCGGAATCGATCGGCCAAGAGTTTATCGAGAATCCCAAACTGAGCAAAATCGGCTTCACAGGTTCCACTCGCGTCGGCAAGCTGCTGATGGAAGGAGCGGCGAAGCAAGTGAAGCGCGTCAGCATGGAGCTGGGCGGCCACGCGCCATTCATCGTCTTCCCTGACGCCGATCTGGATGCGGCAGTAAAAGGACTGTTTGAGAGCAAGTTCCGCAACTCCGGCCAAATGTGCATTTGCACGAATCGCCTGTATGTTCACGAAGATGTAGCCGACGCCTTTACCGAGAAATTGGTCGAGCGTCTGAAACGGGCCAAAGTGGGAGACGGACGACTGAAGGAAACCGAAATCGGACCGTTGGTGAACGAGCGCGCGCTTTCCAAAGTGCTGGAGCACATTGAGGACGCGAAAGGAAAAGGCGGCCAAGTCGTATACGGCGGCAACCGTCTGACAGAAGGCGACTACGCAAATGGCTTCTATTGCGAGCCTACCGTTATCTCCGGTGTGACCGAAGAGATGAAAATCGCAAACGAAGAAACGTTTGGACCAGTTGTTCCGCTCGTTCGTTTCTCAGACGAAGCAGACGTCGTGCGCCAGGCAAACGATACGCGCTACGGTCTGGCTGCTTACGTGTACACGCGTGACAACCAGCGCTGCTTCCGGATGGCAGAGCAGCTGGAGTACGGCATCGTCGGCATCAACGACGGATCGCCGACCCAGACGCAAGCTCCGTTTGGCGGATTCAAGGAAAGCGGCATCGGACGCGAAGGTGGACGCTACGGTATGGATGAGTATTTGGAGACGAAATTCGTTTCTTTCGGAGTGTAGTCCAGACCGCGTTTTACAAGGGGACCAGAGGAGATCTGGTCTTCTTTTTTTTGCCAAAGCATTTGTCAACACTTTGTTCATTTTTCTTATCAAAGAAGCAGGCAATCAACGGTATAATGGAGATTGTATAGAGGGCACCCTTATTAGGTAGATTAGAATGTAAAAAAATTCAAATCGAGATAAAGCTCAGCTCGAAGGGAGGATATGAATGGGTCAGCATCAACACGAGCTGTCAGCGATGAACACGGGGGCATCCTTTTCAGATTTGTGGAGTCCCGACGTGATGCTCTTCACTCTTTTAATTGCCACGGTATATTTCCTGGTAACGGGTCCCATGCACAAGCGTTTTGAACATGCCACCACGGCGACAGCAAAGCAAAAGCTGCTGTTTGTCTTTGGCTTGCTGCTGTTTTACGCGGCACAAGGAAGCCCGATCAGCTATTATGGCCATCATTACTTGTTCAGCCTGCACATGCTGCAGCAGTCCATTTTGTATTTTGCCCTGCCTCCGATTGTGCTCTTGGCGATGCCGGAGTGGCTTTTGGAAAAAATCTTTCAGCCGCGGCCGCTCAAAGCGATTCTTCGCGCGGTTACTCACCCGCTGGTAGCGGCATTATTGTTCAACACGCTGTTTTCGTTCTACCATATACCGTTTATATTTGATGCAGCGGCTCTTAATCACGAGTGGATGACAGTCTACCATGTCGTCTTGATTTTCGCTGCTTTCGCTATGTGGTGGCCGATTGTCAGTCCATTGTCCGACAGCAAGAGACAGTTGGCGGGATTAAAAAAATTGACGTACATTTTTGCCAACGGGGTGCTGATTACCCCTGCCTGTGCGTTGATTATTTTCGCGTCCGATCCTTTGTATGCGACGTACATCTCGGCTCCGCAACTGTTCCCGAGCCTCGACACGTTCAGTGACCAGCGACTTGGTGGAATCATCATGAAACTGGTGCAGGAGCTTGTGTATGGTTCCGTGCTCGCCTACGTTTTCTACCACTGGTATAAGCAGGAGAAGCAGGAAGACCTGCCGATGGATGAGCAGCCCGCGGTTGCCCTGCTGAGAAAAACGCCGACGATGGATGAAGGCCGGGTATAAAAATATAGATAGATTATTTGAATGAGGTGTAGAAATGTCCATCTTGCTGCCTACGATAAGCACGTCGTTTATCGTCATCAGCGGTATTCTTGTCGCTTGTGGCTGGTATGCGGTCGCGAAGAAACAAATTGATAAGCACATGAAGATCATGAAGTGGGCCGCCATCTGTGCGACGATCTTCTTCATCACGTATGTATCCAGAACGGCTTTTGTCGGGAATACTCATTTCGGCGGGCCGGACAGCTTGAAGCCAATCTATCAGACGTTTCTCGTCTTTCACATCGTGCTGGCAACCGTAGGGGGAGTCATGGGGCTGATCACGCTCAGACACGCCTACAAGAACAACATTGCCGCCCACCGCAAAATCGGGCCGTGGACGTCGATCGTCTGGTTTGTGACCGCCATTACCGGAGCTACGGTGTACACGCTGCTGTATATCATCTATCCGGGCGGGGAAACGGCTGGCGTTCTGGATGTTATTTTTGGAAAGTAGCTTGGGCGCTTTTCAAGTTGACTAGCTTCTTTTGCTTTCGATACAATGGAAGTTAGTTCTTCATTCGGATATTCGCATGTTCAGATAGATTCAGACAGGAGGTACAAAACGTGGACCAGCAAGTGACAATGCAGGAATCGCTTAACAGCGAGACACCCCTGCACGCACAACCGGGAGAGCCGGCGACTTTTCGGGACTACGTAGAACTGACAAAGCCTGGGATTACCATGTCCAACCTGATGACTACCTTTGCTGCCCTATGGATGGCATCTTACGGTTTTCCAGACTGGAAACTAGCGATTTTCACCATGATTGGTACAGCTTTGGTGATCATGTCGGGTGCGACGTTAAACAACTACTACGACCGTGATTTGGACAAAAAAATGAAGCGTACCAAAGGGCGTGCTCTTGCAGCAGGGCGCATCGCGCCACGCACGGCCATCCTCTTGGGGATCGGCTTGCTGCTCGCAGGTCTTGCGGTGCTCGCCGTATTCGCCAATCCGCTGGCTGCTGTTTGGGGATTGATCGGTCATATTTTCTACGTGTTGATTTACACTCCGCTCAAACGCGTGACCACATTGAACACGGTCATTGGCGGGATTTCCGGTGCGGCTCCGCCTGTAATCGGCTGGGTTGCTGTAACGAACAGCATGGACCCGGCAGCGTGGCTGCTTTTCCTGATTTTGTTCCTGTGGCAGCCGCCGCACTTCCTTGCGCTGGCGATGCTGAAAACCGAGGAATACCGCGCAGGCAATCTGCCTATGCTGCCAGTTGTCAAAGGCTTCGCAGAAACGAAGCGGCAAATGGTTTTGTGGGGATCTGTCCTGTTCCCGGCTTCGTTGCTGCTCTTTATCCATGGAAGCGTTGGTTATGTTTACCTGGCTGTCATGGGCTTGATGGGAATCGTGTACATGGTGCTGCTGTTCCAAGGCTTCAAAGCCAAGGATGATCTGGCGTGGGCGCGCAAGCTTTTTGGCTACTCGATTCTGTATTTGACAGTCTTTTGCGCCGTCATTGTCATCAGCACAATGGTGTACCATTATTGACACGAAACACTCACCAAATGTTCACGGAACATCCCTTGCTTAGCAGGGGATGTTTCATTAATGTTAGAGAGGGCAACAGTTAAGAGGCTGCTTCACCGAGAGTCTCAAACATCACAAGAAATAGGGTGTATTCACTATGGAAAAATGGCTGAAACCTCTAGCCGTTCTTGCTACTCTCGTCATGTTTATCGTCATGATCGCCGGGTCGCTTGTGACCAAAACGGATTCGGGCCTGGGCTGTGGAAACGACTGGCCGCTCTGTAATGGGAAATGGGTTCCGGAGTATACCTTGGCTTCAATCATTGAATACATGCATCGGCTGATTACAGGCGTGGCAGGCATTGTGGTAATCGTTTTCTCCGTACTTTGCTGGCGTCATTACCGGGGCAATCAGGAAGTGCGCAATCTCGCCCTGTTCGGTTTGTTTTTTATCGTGCTGGAGTCCATTCTCGGCGCTTCCGCGGTGATCTGGCCGCAGTCGTCGTCCGTCCTGGCTCTGCACTTCGGATTTTCGCTTCTGGCCTTCACGGGCGTGTTCCTTTTGACCGGGTTCGTGTTGCAGCGCGACAAAATGGCGAGCATGGTGCAGGCAAAAGCCCCGAGAGGATTCCGCAACTGGATTTGGGCTGTGGCAGCCTACACGTACGGAGTGGTTTACCTGGGAGCGTACGTCAGACATACCGGCTCCAGCATGGCTTGTAGTGACTGGCCACTGTGCGAGGGGCAAATCATTCCCGAGCTGTCCGGGCAGATCGGCATTCAATTCGCACACAGGCTGGGGGCGCTGGTGCTGGCGATTGTGCTGTTGGCAACGATGATCTACGCTATCCGTCATTTCAAACAAACGCGTCGCGATCTGTACGGGGCGAGCATCCTCGCTTTTGTGCTGGTCATCGCTCAAGTGTTCAGCGGCGGCTTCGTCGTCTTGTTCCAGCTCCACCTCTACGCGACGCTGCTTCACTCGATGATCATCACGATTTTGTTTGGCGTCATTTGTTACATGTGCTTGCAGTCGCTCAAATCACCGCGTCCGGACAAGCTGAAACGATAAGCAGTAGGATGAAAAAAAGAGCCGCATTCCCTTTGATCGAACGGGAGTGCGGCTTTGTGCATCTGTGGCGAAAAGCGTCAGGGCGCGAGAGTGAATGCGCCGTTTTCAAAGCGGTATACTTGCAGCTTGGTTGACGATTTGCCAGAGAGCGGGCTGCCTGTATCCGGGTCAAGCTCCTGTTCCGTCGTCCAATAGTAGAGTGCAGGGTGCTGCTCGTCGTCAGTAAGCAGCTGGTAGTTGCCAAGCGTCTGGAAAAGTTGACCGCCTGGCACGGATGAGGTTTGCTTCAAAACACCGCTCCAGGCTTCGACCAGCTTGCCTTTTTCCATGTACCAGAGATGGGCTTCATAGGCAGATATTCCGGTTCCGCCTGTATGGTCAATCGTTTCAAACAAGCGTTTTCCCGCCACTTCCGCAGAGTCGTCTGAAGCATGCGGATCAAGCTGCGGGTGGTTGCGTTCGCTGGAAAAATCCCACCGTTCCAGTTGCAGGTGCGGGACGTTCCACGGTTTTTCCGCGACGAGCGAATAGGTGCGATCCGCTTTTTGATCGAGGATGTAAAACGTTCCGAGGTGTACCGTAGAATTTTGTTTGGCGACGATCTCCCAATCCGCGTCATCGTCCAGATTCGCCAGTTGAAAATCAAAATTTGGCAAGGCGACAAGATTTTTTGCGCTCGCATTGATCCAGCCGATGACCTGCTCCGGGTTGGGAGTGGCGGGTTTGGCAGATTGGGGAGTAGCAGCGTGTACAAAGTTAGGCAAAACAAGTGCGACCAAGGCGAAAAACAACAGGCGGCGCGTCCACAAAATAAGCGTGCTCCTTTCTTTCATGTACCAGGGAATAGGTGATTCTAGTAAAAAGACGTCGAGAACGCGCAAAAGTAACCGGGAAGTACCGTAAATTTCAATCACGAACAGCGCTGTCTTTTGTTACAATGAAAAGCAAACACATGATCGTGAGGAAAGGATGGAAGTCATGCGCATTTTACATACGGCAGACTGGCATTTCGGCCGCCAGCTCGAAGGCCGGGACCGACGCGTGGAGCAGACGGCGTTTGTGGACGAGCTTTGCCGGATTGCGGAGGAACGCGAAGTCGATTTGGTACTGGTGGCAGGCGATGTGTACGATTCGGTTAACCCTCCGGCATGGGCAGAGGAGCTGTTTTACGAAGCGCTGGAACGGTTGTCCGCGGAAGGGCGGAGAGGTGTCATTGTGATTGCGGGCAATCACGATCAGCCGGAACGGGTCAGGGCAGCAGCACCGCTCGCTACGAAGCAAGGGATTGTCTTGCTCGGCTTGCCGAAGGAAGCGCCGTTGATCGCCCAGGAAGTGTCGGCGGATCGCGTGCAGATCGTTCAGGGCGGGCCTTCCTGGCTGGAGTTGAAGGTGCCTGGCTGCGAGCACCATGCCGTAGTGCTTGCGCTGCCTTATCCATCAGAGTCGCGCTTGAAGGAGCTGCTCAGCGAGAGCTTTACCCAGGAGCAGATGCAGCTCGCCTTTTCCGAGCGGATTGCCCAGCTGTTTGCGGATTTGTCCGTGCATTTTCGCGAAGATACGGTGAATCTCGTCACCAGTCACTTGTTTGTCATGGGCGGCATGGAGACAGATTCGGAACGGCCGATTCAAATAGGCGGCGCCTTGACGGTGTCGCCGCAGGCGTTCCCGAAAAACGCCGATTACGTGGCGCTCGGTCACCTGCATCGGCTGCAAAAGCTCAGTGACAAGCCGCTCGTTCGCTACAGTGGCTCGCCGCTTTCCTACAGCTTTTCCGAAGCGGGACAGAGCAAGGCGGTCGTACTGGTCGAGGTGCAGCCGGGGCAGTCGGTGCAAGAAGAGATCATTTACTTGACGAGCGGTCGACCGTTGGCTCGCTGGAAGGCGACGGAAGGAATCGCCCAGGTCGAGCGCTGGCTGGCAGAAGGGCGGGATGCAGGCTCTTGGATTGATCTGGAGCTGCATGTTTCGGATGTCATCGACCCTGCTGAGTTCCAGCGTGTGCGCAAGCTATCGGATGACTTTTTGAAAATCCAGCGGGTCGTCGTACGCGAGCAGCGCGAGGAAGAAGAGGCGCAACGGGTGGAGTTGACCGAGCTGACAGCGGATCAGCTGTTCCGGCGATTTTATGAGCGCAAGCGGGGAGCGGCCCCGGACGATCGGCTTGTTGCCTTGTTTCAGCGTTTGCTCCAAGAAACCGGAGGAGAGGAGGAAGAAGCGTGAGACCGATACGATTGAAGCTGGCGGGAATGCACAGCTATCGAGAGATGCAGGAGGTTGACTTCGAAATTTTGTGCCAGGCGGGATTGTTTGGGATTTTCGGGCCGACGGGAAGCGGAAAATCGACGATCCTCGATGCGATTACACTGGCGCTTTACGGTCAGGTCGTTCGTCTGGGCGGAGGCAATCATCCGAAAGAAGTGCTGAACCAGTTGGAGCAGCGCGTCTTCGTTTCTTTTACTTTCGAGCTGGGCACAGGGGATGAGCGCAAGCGATATACGATCGAGCGGGAATTTGGCCTGGATAAAAAGGGAA
Organism: Brevibacillus sp.; assembly: GCF_003521185.1. NCBI lineage: Bacteria > Bacillati > Bacillota > Bacilli > Caryophanales > Paenibacillaceae > Brevibacillus > Brevibacillus sp. Next base: position 10,727 of record NZ_DOTK01000007.1, on the reverse strand, counting down.
ACAAGCGACAGCCGGAAGTGCGGCTGATTCAGTCAGGGGCTTTGACCGGAGAGCCGGACGTTGTGCTGGAGTCGAAGGCGACGGCTGCCACTGCGGCGGTGGAGGACTTGATTGGCTTGACACTGCAAGACTTTACCCGTGCCGTTGTGTTGCCGCAGGGGCAATTTTCGCGATTCCTGACATTGAAAGGCAGCGAGCGCAATGAAATGCTGCAACGGATGTTCCGGCTGCATATATACGGGGAAAAGCTGAGCGAACGGGTGCGGCACGCCCTGGATCAGGTAAAAGAGCAGATGCATCAGCTACAGCTTGCGACAGCGGCTTTGGGTGATGTGGGGCCAGAGGCTTTGGAGCAGGCGAGACAAACTTTCGCAGAGGCAGCCAGCATCGAGCGGGAATTTACGGAGCAAAAGCAGGAGCTGACGGGCAAGCTCAAGGAGCTGGAACAGCTTCACCAGTGGCAGGCAGAGCTTGCGGGCGTGCAGCAGCAGTTGCAACAGCAGACGGCAAAGGAAGCGGAAATGGCTGCTTTGACTTCGCGAATGGGCGAGTGGGAGGCGAGCATCCGCTTGTGGCCGCTGGTGCAGCAATACGAGCGGCTCGACCAGGAGTGGGTCAGGACCGGGCAGGCATTGGAACAAAGCCGCGGACAACAGGAAGCGGCGCGGCTTGCTCTGGAAGAGGCAGAAGTTCAGTATGCTCAGGCTCAGGCGGATCTGGCTGTTCAGGAACCGCAGTTGATCGAGCAAAAAGGCAGACTGGTGCAAGCTCAGGAATGGGAAGCCGAGCTAAAAGCGATTCGCGAGGAACAGACCGCTTTGGAGCGGGAGTGGCAGGAAGTCTCGCGTGGCCTTTTGCAAACAGAACAGCAGCTACAGCAAGACGAAGCAGCCTTGGAGAACTGGCAGCAGGAGTGGAACAGGCTGGAGGAAGCGAGCCAAAAGGCCATGGTTGCTCCGGAGTGGCGAGATCGGATCACGCAGGCGAGAGAAGCGAAACAGCAGTGGGAACGGGAGCAAGCGAAGCTGCGTGAGCAAGAAACAGAGCAGAAGACGCTTGTGCAGCGTTTGCAGGTGTTGACCGAAAAGGCCGCTGCGGATAAGCGCGACTGGGAGCAGGCAGAGAGCCACCTGGCAGCGCACAAGGAGCAGATGGCGAAAGCAGCGGACAAGCCGGTCATGAGCGATGCAGAGTGGGAGCAGTCCCGCAATGTGCTGGGCGAAATGAAGCAGATCGGCCGCCAATGGCGGGAAGGTTTGCAGGCTGTGGAAGGCTGGCAGGAAAAGCGGCAAAAGATCGAGCAAGAGCACATACAGGTGCAAAAGCGCTGCCAAGAGTTGGCGCTGGCCGCTCAATCAAGCGAGGCGATTGTTCTTGCGCGCCAGACCGAGCGGGAGGAGCTTAGGCAGGCGTGGGAGCAGTGGCAGCAGGAAAACATGGCGCGCTATTTGCGAGAGCGTCTGGAACAGGGCAAAGAATGTCCAGTGTGTGGCTCTGTGCACCATTCGCTGGATCATCAGGACCAATTGGCGGACGGTGAAGCCAAAGTCGCTGGCGATGAGCTGCGTACACGCATCAAAGCCGCAGAGGAAGCAGGGAAGGCTGCCGAACAGAAAGCAGCCGGAGACAAAGAAGCGTGGGTCGTTGCCAAAGGGGCGTTGGCAGCCGTCGAGGAGCGGCTTGCCGCGATACAGGCAGAGCACAAAGAGCTGGCGGCGCGGCTAACTGCCATCAAGGCGGAGTGTTACGGGCATGGACAGCCTTGGGCAGTCGACACTTTTGAAGAGCTGATCAGTGTGTACCAGCGCGAGGAAAAAGCGTTGGCAGCCAAGCATGCCGAACGGGAACAGGCAAAAGCCGAGCGGGAGCAGCAGCAAAAGCAGCTGGAAGTGCTCCGCGAGGCAGAGGCCGACAAGAAGCGGCAAATGGAAAAAAGCGCGCTGTTGCTCGAACAGGCGCAGCAGTCAGCAGCGGAAATACAAGCCCGCCTTGCTGTGGTGCAGCAAGCTGCCAACCAGGCATGGCAAGCGCTGAATGAGGTGCGCCAAGACGTTCCTGTTGAGGACATTGACCAGCAGTATGAGGAAATCGGCCGTCTGGATCGGCTGCTGGCACAGCTGCAGCGCACGCGTGCCGAGCAGGAAGCGCTGAAGAGCCAGCTTTTGACACAGGTGGAGACAGCCAAGACGCGCAGAGCCGACTGGAAAAACCGTGAAGCTGCTCTCGGAGAACGCCTGGCAGACAGGAAGCGCATGTGGGAGCAAAAGCACGCCCAGTGGCTGGAGCGGACAGGCGGCACTCCCGCGAGTGAAGGGCTGGCTCGGACAGAGCAGGCGCTGTCGCTTTTGCGTCAAGCGTTGGCACAGGCAGAAGACAAGCGAAAAACGGCTGCCGAGGCAAGACAATTGGTTCAAAACGATTTGGTCAAGCATTCCGAGGCGCTGGCTGTCTTGACGAGACAGCGGTCAGAGGCGCACGAGGCTTTGTATCAAGGGTTGCAGGAGACGGGCTTCGCCAACGTGGAACGGGTACAAGAAAGGTACGCAGAGCGCGGGCAATTGCCCCAAGCAAGGGAGCAGGTCGAAGCGTATACGCGTGCTTTGACACAGCTGCGTTACGAGGAAGACAGGCTGCTGCAAGCCATTGCAGGGCGCACGGTCAGCACGGAAGAACTGCTCGCTGCCAAAGAGGCGTGGGGCACATGGGAGCAGTCTTTTGCCGAGGCGCAAAAGCAAGTCGCCGTAGCGAAAGAGCACGTCGATCGCATGGAAAAAAACCATAGCAAGTGGCAGGAGCTGCACCAGCAAATTGTCGAGCAGCAAGATGAGCAAAGCCGTCTGGAAGAACTGAAAAAGCTGTTTGAAGCCAAGGCGTTTGTCCAGTTCATTGCCGAGGAAAAGCTGGTGACGATTGCGAGAGATGCTTCCTACCATCTGAAGCGGATGACGGCCAATCGCTACGGATTGGAAATCGGCGACGAGGGAGAGTTTGTCCTGCGCGACGAGGGCGCAGGCGGTATGCGCCGTCCAGTCAGCACCTTGTCTGGCGGAGAAACGTTCCTGACCTCGCTGTCGCTGGCGTTAGCCTTGTCGATGGAGATTCAGATGCGCGGCGGCAGACTGGAATTTTTCTTTTTGGACGAAGGTTTTGGAACGCTCGATCCCGAGCTGCTGGAGGTCGTCATGGATGCGCTTGAGCGGCTGCGCATGGACGATTTTACGATTGGCGTCATCAGTCACGTTCCGGAAATACGTGTGCGCATGCCGCGCCGTCTGGTAGTGACTCCGGCAGAGCCGATGGGCAAAGGCAGCAAGCTGCTGCTGGAAATGGAGTAGGGAAGGGGAAAAAACATGGCAGTCCAATTCATACTGGGACGGGCAGGAACGGGCAAGACAGAAGCGATTCGTCAGCAGATGCAACAGCGACTGCGTGAACAGCCGCTGGGTACGCCGATGATTTTGCTTGTGCCGGAACAGGCCAGCTTTCAGGAAGAATACGCCCTCGCCACCTTGCCCGGGCTGAGTGGCGTGATTGGCTCGCAAGTATTGAGCTTCGGACGGCTGGCTCATCGGCTGCTACAAGAACTAGGGGATTTAACGACGGTAGCGGTTGACGATCTCGGAAAGCACATGGTGCTGCGCATGCTTTTGGAGCGGCATAAAGAGGAGCTGCAAGTATTCGGGCGGTCTGCGATGCAGCCGGGCTTCGCCTCCCAGCTCGGTCGTCTGATCAGCGAGTGCAAGTCGTATGGCGTTTCTTTTACCCAATCGGAAAATGTGGATTGGGGGGGAGCGAACCTCAATCAAAAAATAAGCGACTTGCGGCTGATCATGAACGCCTATGAAGGATACATGGCAGAGGGCTACTGCGATGCGGACGATATTTTGAACCGGGTAGCGGTCATGGTGCCTGACTCCGCGTACATCCGACAAGCGGAAATTTTTATCGACGGCTTCACCGGCTTTACCAACCAGGAGCTGAGAGTCATCGAGCAACTGATGCTGCATGCCAGACAGGTGACGATTGCCCTGACGTTGGACCCGGACGAACGGGATGCTTCTGTCGATGAGCTTGGATTGTTCCATCCGACGTTGCGCACGTATCAGGCGCTGTCGCTTATGGCGCGAGAAGCGGGCGTTTCCATCGCCAAACCGCTGCTTTTGAACGAGACAAGGCGCTTTGTGACCAGTCCGTGGCTGCGCCAGCTTGAGCAGGCTTATTTCCAATGGGGAGCGGCGTCGCCTGTCGGTGAGGCTGGGCGCACGGATGAGGTAGCTCTGCTCTCTGCCGTGAACAGGCGGGCCGAAGTGGAAGCCGTCGCGCTGAAAATTGTCGCGCTTGCCAGGGAAGAAGGATACCGCTGGAGAGATATGGCGATCTTGCTGCGGGAAATCGGCACGTATGCCGATGAAATCTCGGCTGTATTTACCGACTACGGCATCCCGCACTTTTTGGACAAGAAGCGTACAGTGATGAATCATCCGTTGGTGGAGCTTGTGCGGTCGGCTTTGGAGGTCGTCACAACGAAATGGCGGTATGACGCGGTTTTTCGCTGTTTGAAAACAGACTTGCTCGTAACGGACATTACGGACGAACGCACGGCTCGCAAGGAAATCGACCGATTGGAAAACTATGTGCTGGCACACGGCGTATTCGGCTACCAATGGGCGGAGGAGTCTGCGTGGCGTTTTCGCGGACAAGCCGGGGCTGCGGAAGATGCGCAGGCTGATGAGCTGAGGCGCAAGTACGCTGCTCCGCTGCTTGCCTTTGAACGGGAGCTGAAGCAGGCCACGGGCAAAAGCGTTCGGGACATGACGCTCGCCCTGTACAACTTGCTGATCGCTCTCGATGTGCCAAACAAGCTGGAATATTGGCAGCGAAAAGCTGAAAAAGAGGGCGATCTCGATGCGGCGCAGGTGCATGGTCAGGTGTGGACCGGGCTTGTCGAGCTGATGGATCAAGTCGTAGAGGTCATGGGCGACGAAAGCATGGATTTGGCTACTTATGCGCGTGTCCTCGACAGCGGACTGGAGTCGATTGAGCTTGGACTTGTACCGCCCGCGCTGGATCAAGTGCTGGTCGGGGCCATGGAGCGTTCCCGCCAGCCTGACGTCAAGGCGCTGTTTATTCTCGGAGTGAATGAAGGGATTATTCCTTTGCGCCCGAAAGAAGAAGGCATTTTAGATGAGGCTGAGCGCGAGCGGCTGGCAGAAATGGGACAATCGCTTGCGCCAAGTGCCAAGCAAAAGCTGATGGCAGAGCCGTATCTTTTGTACCAGGCGATGACGCGGCCGTCCGAGCGGCTGACGATGAGCTGTGCCCTGGCCGATGAAGAGGGCAAGGCATTATTGCCGTCCGCGGTGTTCTCGCGCATCAGGGAAGTGCTGCCGGGTTTGTCGCACGAAGTGTTTTACAACGAGCCGACTGGCGAAGCGGATACAGACGCCTTTTTGCTTGGGCAGCCGAGAAGGGTGTTTCGCCACCTGCTTACCCTTTTGCGCTCGATGAAAAAGACGGGCGAGCTGCCTGTCTTCTGGTGGGAAGTGTACGACTGGTACCTTCGTTCCTCGACAGAGGAGCTGCGGGAAAAATGGCTGCTGGGCGGCTTGCGCTACCGCAATCTCCCGGAAGAGCTGGACAGGCAGACGAGCGCGACTTTGTACGGAAAGCAGTTGAAAATGAGCGTGTCGCGTCTGGAACGCTTTCAGGCGTGTCCGTTTTCCCACTTTTCCTCGCACGGCTTGCGGCTGTCCGAACGGACGATGTACAAGCTGGAGCGGTTCGATGTAGGGGAATTGTTCCACGCCTCGCTCAAACGCGCCGTGGAAAAAATGAATCAGGAAAATCTGGAGTGGAGCAGGCTGACGGAAGACCACAGCATGCAACTGGCCAGCGAAGTCGTGTCTGAGCTGGTGCCGCAGACGAGAAGCAGCATCCTCACCCGGACAGCTCGCTATCGCTATTTGTCCGGCAAGCTGATGCGAGCGGTTGGCCGCGCCATTTACGTGCTGGGAGAGCATGCGAAGCGCAGCCGTTTTGCTCCGGTAGGGCTGGAAGTTTCCTTCGGGCCGGGTTCGGATTTGCCAGGCTTGGTGCTGACGCTTGATAACGGCGTGGAGTTGCAGTTGATCGGACGCATCGACCGTGTGGACCAGTCGCTGGACAGTGAGGTTCCGTATTTGCGCGTCATCGACTACAAATCAAGTCCCAAGCAGCTATCGCTTTCAGACGTGTGGAACGGGCTGAACTTGCAACTGCTCGTCTACCTGGATGTCGTCGTGGAAAACGCAGAGGCATGGCTGGGCAAAAAGGCGGAGATGGGCGGCGTCTTCTACTACCAGGTGGCGGACCCGTTTGTGACAGCCAAGCGGTTGCTGACAGCCGACGAAGCAGCCAAGGAGCGGGCCAAGCGTTTGCGCATGAAAGGGCTGATGCTGGCTGATCCGGAGCTGGCCAGGATGATGGACGGATATGTCGAGCAAGGCCCGTCCGAGTTGGTTCCTTTTGAACTGAAAAAAGACGGAACGCTTTCTTCGCGTTCTTCTGTGGCGACAGCCGAGCAATTCCAGGCATTGACGACATACGTGCGCGATACGGTGAAGCAAATCAGCACGCGGATGACGGACGGGGAAATACAAATCCAGCCTTATTTCAACGGGACGATGACGGCGTGCGATTACTGTTCGTACAAGCCTGTGTGCCAGTTTGACGGGGAGACGGGCGGCAATGAGCACAGGCAGCTGTCCAAATGGAACAACAAACAAATCTGGAGCATGCTGGCCGAACAGCAGCTGACAGGAGAGGGGGATGCCACGGATGGCGGAGCAAGCGATGCAGGCCAAGCCTGAGCAGTGGACGGACGAACAATGGCAAGCGATCATTCAGCGCGGGAGCAATCTGCTCGTCGCGGCGGCGGCAGGCTCGGGGAAGACGTCCGTGCTGGTCGAGCGGATTATCCGGCGCATCATGGATGAGCACGACCCTGTCGGCGTCGACCAGCTTTTGGTTGTGACTTTTACCAATGCCGCGGCGGCCGAGATGCGTCACCGGATTGGCGACGCGCTGCAAAAGGCGCTCAAGGAGCAGCCGCATTCCGCGCATTTGCGCAGACAACTGGCGCTCTTGCAGCGGGCCACGATTACGACGCTGCACTCCTTTTGCCTTGGCATTCTGCGGCAGTATTACTATTTGCTTGAGCTTGACCCGGATTTTCGCATCGCCGACCAGATGGAAGGCGAGCTGCTCCGGCAAGACGTTCTGGAGGAACAGCTGGAGAGCTGGTATGAAACCGACCCGGATTTTCACGCGCTGGCAGATATCATGCTGGACGGGCAGGACGATCAGTCACTGGCTGTGCTGCTGTTGCGATTGTACGAGTTTTCCCGCAGCCATCCTTCCCCCGAGCAATGGCTTGCCGAGGCAGCCGCTATGTTTGACATCCCGCCAGGAAAAGGGCTAGACGGGCTAGTCTGGGCCAACAGCGTGCTGCAATCTGTGCAGCTGCAACTCGTCGGCATGGCGGGGAAAATGAGCAGGGCGCAGGAACTGGCGGCGTCGCCAGAAGGTCCGGCGGCGTACTTGCCGCTTTTGCAGGCGGAGGCTCAGGCGCTAAGAGAAGCTGCGGCTTCGTGCAAGCAAGGCTGGGAAGCAGCGAGCCAGGCTGTTTGCGGGGTGACGTTTGCCAAGCTGCCACCCGTGAAGGGAACGGACCCGGATACGAAGGATCAGGTTCAGGGGCTGCGCAACGGCGTGAAAAAGGAGCTTTCCGAGCTGATCGAGCAGTATTTTTCGATGACAGCCGAGCAGTATGCTGCCGATTTGCAGCGGATTGCTCCGCACATGAAGACGCTGGCGCGACTCGTTACCGAGTTTTCCGACGCTTTCCAACTGGAAAAGCGCTCGCGCGGCTTGGTGGACTTCGGCGATCTGGAGCATCTTGCCTTGAGCATTTTGATGACGACCGATGACGCTGGCGAGCTTGTTGCTTCTTCCATATCCGAGCAGCTGCGCGATCAGTTCGCGGAAGTGCTCGTCGACGAATATCAGGATATCAATCTCGTGCAGGAAACGATCTTGCGCATGGTTTCGCGCGACGGAACAAACGAGTCTGTGGCAAACCGCTTTATGGTAGGAGATGTCAAGCAGAGCATTTACCGCTTTCGCTTGGCTGAGCCGAAGCTGTTTCTGGAAAAGTATTTGACTTACCGTCAAGCAGGCGAAGCCGATCCGGGACGACGAATCGATCTGGCAGCCAACTTCCGGAGCCGACGCGAGGTTGTCGATGCGGTCAACTTTTTGTTTCGGCAAATCATGTCTCCGGGCGTCGGGGAGATTGACTACGATCAGTCAGCCGAGCTGATCAACCGCGCATCGTATCCCGAAGCGGAGCCAGGCAGGCTGCAGGCGGAAGTGCATCTGATCAATCGCAGCACGGCCGAGCCAGAGCAGGGACAGGCGTGGTCGGCAGAGGTGAGCGATGAGGGCGAGACGGCAGGCGTTCCCGATACAGCTGGTGAGACGGTGGAAGAAGCGAGCGTCGCCCAACTGGAGGCGCGGCTGATCGCCAGCCGCATTCGCCGCTGGATGGAACCGGGAGAGGGAGAGTCTCCCCTGCTTGTCTTTGATAAAAAAGCAGGCGGAATGCGTCCGCTTGCGTACCGGGATATCGTCATCCTGCTGCGTGCGACCTCTGGCTGGGGGCAGACGATGCAGGATGAGTTGCACGCTGCGGGGATTCCTGTCTACGCCGAACAGACGGCAGGGTATTTCGCTGCGACAGAAGTAGAGACGATGCTGTCGCTTCTGCGCGTGATTGACAATCCTTTGCAGGACATTCCGCTCGCGGCCGTTTTGCGTTCGCCGATTGTCGGTCTGCGCGAGGAACAGCTTGCGCACATCCGCATCGAGTATCCAACGGGGCCGTTTCACCTGGCTGTCATTCAGTATGCAGAGGAGCGGGCGGCGCAAGAAGCGTGGGAAAAACGGCTGCGCCACTTTTTCTACAAGCTGGAAGGCTGGCGGACGCATGCCCGCAGAGGGGCGCTGTCCGAGCTGTTGTCCGTCTTGTATCGCGAGACAGGCTACCTCGACTATGTGGCAGCGCTGGAAAACGGGCAGCAGCGGCAGGCCAATTTGCGCGCGCTTTACGATCGGGCACGCCAGTACGAAGCGGGCTCTTATCGCGGCTTGTTCCGCTTTTTGCGCTTCGTGGACAGGCTTCAGGAAGCAGGCAATGACATGGGCGAGGCGCGCACGATCGGAGAAAACGAGGATGTCGTGCGGATCATGACGATCCATAAGAGCAAAGGGCTGGAGTTCCCTGTCGTGTTCGTGGCAGGCATGGGCAAGCAGTTCAACACGATGGATTTGAAAAGCGCCTTTTTGCTGCACAAGGACTTGGGCTTTGGCCCGATGGCCGTAGAGCCGTCCATGCAGCTTCGCTACCCGAGCATCGCGGCATTGGGTATTCGCCAGCAACTGCGCCGGGATATGCTCGCGGAAGAAATGCGCGTGCTGTACGTCGCTTTGACGCGCGCCCGCGAAAAGCTGATTCTCGTCGGCTCGGCGAAAGACTTGGCCAAAAGCGTGACGGATTGGGGCAGGCAAGGCGACGGGGAGCGGCTCAGCGATGAAGATTTGATCCAGGCCAAAGGATATTTTGACTGGGTCGGCCGTGCCTTGCTGCGGCATCCGTCAGCGGGAGACTTGCGCGCTTATCCGCAGACGCAAGGAGCAGGAGAAGCAGTACGGGTCAGAACGATTATCGACGACTCAGACTGGTCTTTTCATTTTTACCAGGCAGACGAGCTAAAGGCACAACAGGAAGCTGCCAGCGACGACATGAATTTGTGGGAGCGAGTGACGAGACGGGAAGCAATCGCGGAGCGGCCTCGCGACGAAGCGTTGCGAGAGTTGGTACAGTCCAGGCTCGGCTGGTCTGACCCGCACCCGATCACTCCCGGAGTAGCAGCCAAGTGGAGCGTCAGCGAGCTTACGCGAATGGCCAAGGTCACGAAAAATGGTCAGCCGTTCGCCTTGCCTTCCATTACGGAAAAGCCGAAGTTTTTGGCTGAACAAAAGTCGAATCGTTTGACGGCGGCTGAAAAAGGGACGATCACGCACCTGGTCTTCCAGCATCTTGACTTGCAGCGAGCGCTGGATGAGGCGGATATTCGCGAGCAAGTCGCGGAGCTGGCGGCGCGCCGCTTTTTGACGGAGGAGCAGGTACAGGCGGTAGACGTTGCCCAGATTGCCCGATTTTTTGCCGATCCGCTTGGACAGCGCATGAAAGCGGCCAAGGCTGTCCACCGCGAGCTGCCATTTACCTTGGCGCTTCCAGCCCATGAGGTAGAGCCACAGCTTGCCGAAGCTGCTGCCGAGAGAATCATCGTCCAAGGGGTGATCGACTGTCTGTTGGAGGAAGAGGACGGCGGTCTTGTTTTGATCGACTTCAAGACAGACTGGATGGCGAAGGAAGCTTCAGCGAACGCGATGGAAGAAATGAAACGAAGATACAATGGGCAAATCAGTCTCTACATTCGGGCGATCAAACAAATTATCAACCCTTCCCGGGAAGTGGAAAGCCATCTGTATTTGCTGTCAGGAGGCTACTCGATCCGTTTTACTTAGCCGCAGGATGAAGGACCAGAGGCTCAAAGGCTCAGAGGTTCAAAGGAAAAGCACCGTTTTCAGTCGAAAGCGGTGCTTTTTTGGTGCGCCACGCATGG
>NZ_DOTK01000032.1:0-17732 GCF_003521185.1 Brevibacillus sp. | reverse complement strand
GGAGCTACGGGAGCAACTGGAGCAACTGGAGCAACTGGAGTCACGGGAGCAACCGGAGCCACAGGCGCCACCGGAGAAACAGGACCCACCGGCCCAACAGGCGCCACCGGAACCGTCTTCACAAACATCAACGCGTTCGGTGCAAATACAAGCGGGGCGCTCATCGCAGTTGTATTGGGCGGCACGAACGTACCTTTGCCCAACAATCAGATCCTGAACGGTGTAACCGTCAATGGCGCCAACACCACCTTTACCGTGCCATCAGCGGGGAATTACCTCTTGTCGTATTCGATCAATACGACAGCCGCTTTGCTGGTCAGTACACGTCTTGTCATTAACGGCTCTCCATTCACTCCGTCAATCGTTGCACCAACGCTGTCCCTCTCTTCCTTCCACAACACAATCATTGCCCCGTTGGGAGCGAACTCGACGATCACGCTTCAGCTCTTCGGCCTGTTGGGAGCAGCTACGCTGTTGACTGGCGCCGGGGCCACGCTAACTATTGTCAGACTAAACTAAAGCTTTACAGGCAAAGGGACGGAACGAGCAACCGTCCCTTTGCTTTTTTATTCGAAAAAAACAGCGCACCGATTCTGTCGCCCCGTAAAAAGTTTTCTCAGCTGTTTTCTCAATAAGAATGACTTTCAAATGTAATTCAGCGTCGAACGGTGTACAATGATAGGAGTAGTAAAAATATTTAGTCAATAAATGTTGAATCGATAGTATAATATTATCGGAATTAGTATGCCGATCATTCGGAGTGGGGATAGATGGCGATGGACGACTTGGCACTATATTTGGACGAGCATGAGGATGCGGCAGTGGAAGAGTTCAGGAGACGGATTAAGGTGGCTGAGCACGATCAGTTCAACGAGATTATTCCTTTGAACGGACAAGCCATGTATCGCATGGTGGCCGGATATCTTCGTTCGAAGATTACTCATGAGGACATCAAGGATCTTGCCTATAAAGTAGCACATGAGCGGAATCAAGCCCAAATTAACATTGGCGATTTTGTTTTTAACGTCTGCATGGGGCGTGAGCTGGTGATTGATACCTTGCAAAAAGGCCCCTTTTCTCCAAATGCTCTGCTTCCAGCACTCATTAAAATAAACGAATGCTTCGATGTCTTTCTGGTGCATGCCGTGTCCAAATATACCGAACTGAAAGACAGCGATCTGGAGGAAAAGAAGCTGTTTATTGAGCGGTCTCACAAAGACAGGCTGACGATCTTGGGACAGATGGCTTCGAGCTTTGTCCATGAATTTCGCAATCCGCTAACTTCCATTATGGGATTTTCCCGATTGCTAAAAGAAGATTACCCGAACCTGCCGTACGTGGATATTATCGAGAACGAGCTTCATCAGCTGAACTACCGTGTCTCCCAATTTTTGCTTGTATCCAAAAAGGGAGCTGTACATAAAAAAACAGAAGTCTTTAGCATAGCTCTACTGTTCGAGGAGATTTTGTCCTTCCTCTATCCAAACATCGTGGATGTCAACGCGCACATTACGTGCTCGATTGACCCTGCCCTGCTTTTGGTCGGCTACAGGGACGAGATGAGGCAAGTGTTCATCAACATCATTTCCAATGCCCTGGACGCGCTGCAACGGAAAAACGGGGAGAAAGAAGTGGCGATCAAAGGGGCCCAAACCGAAGAAATGGCCGTGATCACGATTTCCAACAATGGCGCTCCCATCCCGCCCGACCTGCTGTCAGTCATCTTCGAGCCGTTCTTTACAACGAAAGAGCTGGGAACGGGGATCGGGTTGTACGTTTGCAAGGAGATCATCGAGCGCCATGGCGGGATGATCGCATGCGAGTCGTCTGATCAGCAGACGGTCTTTTCCATGTACTTCAGACATACTTGATCAGCCAGCGCAATCAAAACGACCTGCATTTGCGGCTAAGCTTATGCGCATCTCCCTGTCGAGTGGACAACGAAAAAGGCTCGAATGATACGGCGGTCGCTTCCTTGTAATCTGCGGGGGAGAGGTCGCCGAGTTTTCTGAACGCGATTTTTGTTGTAAAATTGGCTAGAGTCTGCAAGGAACATCCGGGCTTTTGTCCCGGTTACAGGCTTTTCAAGAGAGCGCTTCTCGGTTAAGATGGGCAAGAATCCCCAAAAGCAGTTTCCAAGCTGGGAATGGCTCACGCTCGACCAGCGCCAATACGTGCGCCGCTGAACATGCTGACTACAGCCAGAGCTACCTTTTCCCGACATGGCAGTAACTCCTGCTAGATTCAACATTTCCCATATGCATACATGTCGACCTGGACCGCATTAACCAGGAAGAATAGAGAAAAAGCACTAAGGGCAAATGAGCGATCAAGACTGCATTCTTTTATACAATAGGTAAAATTATGAAAACAAGCTATGAAAACGACATTCCCTATTGAAATTCCGATGAAGTAGGGGGAAAATATACCTAAGGTAAACAGAGGTAGAGTGCTGAAAATAGGTTAAGATAACTAATGTCGATAGTTGGCTAATACTGTAAAATTGATCGTAGCAGCTACGTAGCACTCTATTATGGATATGTATACCAATTCAATTGTAATGCATGTTTATACCATACAAAAGGGGGATGTCTTTATGAAAAAAATAGTTTACGCATTTCTCCTCGTTGCGGCAATCGTAGGAGCAACATCTGCAAACTGGCATATTACATAACAGCGTGAATGAAGTAAGAAAACACCGCTTCTTAGTGGTGTTTTTTTACTGTATCGGAGGATGGTTCTATCATGTTGCTAGATATTATATTCATCTCTTTTGTTGTGGCATTGATACGGGGAGGCAGAATAAAAGAATTACCAAAATTTAATAAATTTTCTGTTTTTGGAATCGCTGTGCTTTTGCAGATTCTATCCGCGCTCATGCCAACGTGGGGAAGAGTTTTTGTCTCAGTTGCGTATTTGTGTCTACTCATCTTCTTCTATTCCAACAGAGAGCATGAAGATATCAGATTTTTCATGATTGGCTGGTTCTTTAATGCGATCGCAATCTGGTCGAACTTTGGGAAAATGCCCATTGACCTCGAACTTGCAAAGAAGCTGAAATACTCGGTCGATCCGATTGTAAACGGGACCGATTTCAAGCACTCGGTTTTGGATAATTCAACCAATTTGCCATTTTTGACAGACATAATGTTTATGCCGTTCCCAATTGCAAGAGTCATCAGTATTGGCGATATTTTCATTATGATAGGCGCGTTCTTGCTTGTACAACGCGTAATGGGAAAACCAATATCTCTAATCAGACTCCGCGAGGGTAAAATCCATGAAACCAACCAAGAACTTTAGTCATTTTGCTCTAGGATTACTTGTTCAATGCTTATTTCCGGTAGCCGGGCTGCTGGTGATCATTTCAATCATTACCTCTTGGGGTGTGAATGAACATTGGGGAGTCATGGCGACTTACACCATTTTGACCTTGGTCAGCTCGTTTACTCCCATTCGCACGCTAAATTCGCCTTTAACCTTGAACAATGCCGTGATATTCTCGGGAATTGTCCTGTATGGCACCTGGATCGGCGTCTGGTCAGCGCTTTTGGAGATTATCATCATTTCGTTTATATTCAAATCGAAAGTATCGAGAGCTCTCGCAAATAGTGGCCAAGTCTTGATTACGGTTTGGCTGGTCGGAACTTTGGATCAGTTTTTCCGTACCTATTATCCTGACTATTGGTTTCTGACGGATATCGGGCTGATCCTGGTCTACTGGCTGAGCAACACTCTTTTGGCCGCGGCCGGCATTTCCTATTTTAGAGAGGTGTCTTTTCAAGTCATTATAAAAAGCATGTTGCAAGGCGGCAGCATGACTTATCTCCTGCTCATGGCAGTGGGGGAGATAGGGGCGCGATTTGTAGGAGCTTACGAGGGGTATTCCTTGACGATATTGCTAGGGACGGTTTTGCTGCTTCGCTCGGTTTTCCATCAGTATTTTGCGAGTATAAGCGATCAGCAGAAAAAGATGGAAGAGATCAAAAACCTGAATGATTCGTTCTTGATCGCCCTGGCGGCATCGATCGATGCGCGCGATCCATACACGCTCGGACACTCGTTTCGCGTCGCGCACTGGGGGAGAGAAACAGCAAAATTCATGGGACTTCCGCCAAAGCAGTCGACGGAAGTTTACTATGGCGGGATCATTCACGACATTGGCAAAATCGGTATAGAAGACAACATCTTAAACAAGGAAGGCGCTCTGTCCAAAGAGGAGTTTGAACGCATCAAGGAGCATCCGGTCATCGGGTACGAGATTTTGAAAAGGACGTCGGTTTTCCCCGAGCTGCTCCCTGCCATTCGCTGGCATCATGAGCGGGTTGACGGGACAGGATATCCCGATAAGCTCAAAGGAAACGAAATCCCGCTCATAGCCCGCATACTGGCTGTCTGTGACGCTTTTGACGCCATGGTTTCTGATCGTCCTTACCGGAAAGGCATGTCCGTGGAAGAAGCCTTGAGGCGGATTCAGGAAGGAGCCGGCACCCAGTTTGATGCTGAAATCGCAGCGAATTTTGTGACCATGATCAAGAGCTTGAATGAGGAAGAGTTGCAAAAAATCATTCGGGCAAATAACCGGAACCAGGAAATCGATGTCTCCTTAACCACGTAAGCGATCAGGAGAGTCAAGTTTACATAAGATTCAAAGCAAGGCGATACGTATCATACAAAAAAAGCTATCAACTTTGATGGCTTTTTTTATTTTCCTCCACACGATGCAAATGGATGGCCCCAGCGTAGTATCCTCCTTTTTCCTGACAAAAAAAGTCCCACCCGGTCGACAGTGACTGAATCCATGACAGCATGAACCCTTTGTTTACTGTCTACCGAATGGGACAAAAAGCAAGCAAGACACACGCTTACTGTAGCCGCTCCCTTCGCGCTTTCCCGGCGAATCGGCCCAACTGCTCCAGCCCTTTGACCAGCCAGACCAACAGGAGGGAGAGCAGGAAGCTGCACCCGAAGATCAAGCCCAGGTACAAAAGCGAGTACCAGGTGTTTTGGAACACCCAGGCGACTTCGCCGTACTGCTCAAACAGAAAATCTTTGAACAGGATCAAAAAAGCGGAGTGAAACAGGAAAATAAAGTACGTCAAACCTTTGCGAAACTTGAGACGCAGATGATCGACCAATTCCAGGAAAAAGACCATCAGCACGAGAAAAGACAGCAAGGTAGCAAAGACAAAAGTCAGATGCACCGCCACGTACAGCTTGCTGGAAACGACAAAAAACATGGCGGCAGCGGTCGCGATCCCTGTAAGCAGCATCAGGATAGAGCGATTGTTTCGCAAAAAGGACAAAATCGTCTCCCGGTACCAGTACAACAGATGGCCCATG
The DNA here is from genome assembly GCF_003521185.1 of Brevibacillus sp. NCBI lineage: Bacteria > Bacillati > Bacillota > Bacilli > Caryophanales > Paenibacillaceae > Brevibacillus > Brevibacillus sp. Next base: position 12,389 of record NZ_DOTK01000032.1, on the reverse strand, counting down.
TACAGCGTGAAAATCCAACTGGGCAGCATGTGCCGCGTCGACAGCTCCAGCCAGCCTTTGTGCAAATAGTTGATGTAGACGTATTGCACGGCGAGCAGAAGCCAGATGACATACAAAATGTTGCGTTTGGTAATCCAGTTGTGGAAAAAGTAAGCAAACACGTAATACTGGCAAATCATGAACACAAAATAAAGATGATCGCCGGTTTTCCCCATCAGGATGTTTGTGAAATCAAGGGTCGTATGCGGCATCTCTTTTTTCAGCAAATAGTGGTACAGAATACCGGAAACCAGGTAAGGCAAGAAAATGTACAGGAGCTTGCCCGTAAAAAAGTCGCGGGGCGTCGGGCTTTTTGCCTCAAACGAGTAAGCGGTCAAATAGCCGGTGGCGATCGTCAAAAGCACAGTGCCGTAGCGACTGATCTGATTGAGAGCGACCACCCAGAACGGATCGTTGAAATACAGCACAGAAGCAGTAAAATGGCCGACCACGACCAGAAAGCTTGAGAACAACTGGACGTAAAACAGCGATTTCAAAATTTTCGAATCGGTATACATAGGCATTCTCCATTTACTTGTTCGTCGTCTGGCGAGTCGTCTGCGTCCAACCCTGCGGACAGCCAACACAATAAATTGCGAATGCGTCTATCTTAGATAATGAAATTTTGAAAGAGATTTGATCTTTGCGATCTGTGCAAGCCAATGTTTGGGAAGACAGGAAAAAAGCCACGCCTGTGCGTGGCTTTCGGCCTTATTTTTGCGGCTTGTTCCGCTCCTCAATCGCTTGGCTGACCACGAAGGCCAGATCATCGTTGCCAAAGAGCGACAGGACACCGAGGATGGTGGCGTCAGGGATTTCTTCTGCTTCCTCTTTCGGTACCGTGTTTTCCAGCATTTGCGCGAGCAGTGGATTTTCGCCTTGAGCGGGATAAGCGGCCCGATACAGCTCACGTGCATCAAGCCCATGGTTGACACACCATTGGGCAAAGACGAGAATCATCATTCCTTCGTCGCGCTGGTAAGCCTGGATGACTTGATCTTCCATCTCTTTTCGGTTCATAGATATGCTCCTCTAACAATCAGTCGTACACGTTATGTGCTTAATTGTAGAGAAGAGGGCGGGTGCCCGCAAGAAAAAAGAGGGGAGAGATTAGGAGTTTCGCTTGCTGTGATTGGTCAAAACCGGAAGCACCCGGGTATCTTTAATCATTTCGGAATGGCAAAAAGGGCAGCTCGGGCTCTTGTCAAAGGAAAAGTTATCTCTCATCCAGCACGTACACCCATCATTGCTGCACGTCCATACATCTGTTTCCTCTTCTTCGACCGGAACAATTGCTTTTTTCGAGAAATACACATGAACTCCTCCTTTGCAGGGCATCGTGCTTACAGTAACACCTCTATTAATGTGTGATGGAAAGTCCATGAATATACCAAGATTTTCTGCCCGACTGCATAAAAGAAAGGAAATAACTGCCCAAAACGGTCATGACCGTTTTGTTGACCGCAAGCGGTCACATCCCATTTCATGAAAAACGTCGAGACGTTTTTCACAGAAAAAAGGCAACGGAACGCATCCGCTGCCTTTTTTCTATGAAAGGATTACAGTTGATCCGGGATCAAAATTTGCCCGGTCGTTTCATGGCTGGTCACAGCGAGCAAGATCGCTTTCGACAATGTGTCGGGGTGGTAAGGTTTGATCAAGTAGCCCTTGGCCCCCAGGTCAAACGCTTTTTTCTTCTCTTCAAAAGCGCTGGAGATGACGATCGGGATCGTTTGCAGCTCGGGATTTTCCCGCATCGCTTCAATGACCTGCCAACCGCTTTCTCCATCTTGCAAAATCAGATCGAGGACAACGGCGTCCGGACGCAGCTCCGAAATGGCGGCGAGCGCCTCTTGGGCCGTAGAACAAGGATAGACCGTGAAGCCTGAGCTGAGCAGTTCCTCACGCAAAAGCTCGGCCAGATTCATGTCGTCCTCGATAATCACGACTTTTCCGTTGGACTGGCCGGAAGGAGCGAGCGCCGCGGCTGCGTTGTTCGCCAACAGCTCGGCACGGACCGCCGGCTCCGGCAAAGGAAGGGCGACCGTAAACGTACTGCCTTTTCCAGCCTCGGAAGCAACGGTGACCTCGCCGTGGTGGATGCGCACGATCTCCTGAACGATGGCAAGCCCGAGGCCCGTACCGCCAATCTCCCGGCGATCGGAATTGTCTACGCGATAAAAACGGGTAAACAGATGAGGGAGAGCTTCCGCAGGGATGCCCAGCCCTTCATCGTGAATCTCGATCAACAGCTTTTGGTTTGCTTCACGAATAACGACGCGGATGCTTCCGCCGTCCGGTGAATACTTGACCGCATTGCTGATCAGGTTGACCAGCACCTGGCGAAGCTTGTCGCGATCTCCGCAGATGGTCGTTTGCTCCGTTTGCAGCTCAAGCTCAAACGAATGCGGCGTAGATTGGGCACGGTACATCCCAAACACTTCGCGGGCGAGGGAGTCGATCTCGACTTTTTCAAACTCATAGCTTTGGCGGCCGGATTCCATGCGCTGCAAGTCAAGAAAATCGTTGATCAAGGTCGTCAGTCTCGTCGCTTCCTGATAAATAGCCGTCATGTAGCGCTGCTGTCTTTCCGGTTTCAAGTCTTTGTGCAGCAAAAGCTCGGCAAAACCGAGCACGCTGGCGAGCGGAGTGCGCAACTCGTGGCTTACCGTGCTGACAAATTCCGATTTCATCTGGTCAATCTCGTATTCCTTCGTGATGTCCCGATAGACCAAGAGAGTGCCCCATTTGTGGGACGAGCGGTACAGATGCTCGGCATACAGCTGAATATAGCGCTTGGTAGGGGAGGTCAGTTCGAAAACAATGCTGTCCTCCTGCGGATCTCCCTCGTTCAGTGTGACCGCTTTTATATACTGGGCGAGACGGTTTGGTTCCGCCGTACAGCTTTGCAAATGGGCGAGAAACGGATCGATGTTGAAATCCGCTGTTGAGTGCGAGTTATCAAAGCCGATAAGGTCGCGGAAGGTGCGGTTGACCTGTAGCGTTCCGCCGTCGAGATCGAGCAACTGAATCCCTTCCTGCACCGAATCGAGCATGTCTTGCGTGACTTGACGTTGCCGTTTTGTCTCCTCGAACATGGCGAGCTTGTCCAATGACAACGAGACTTGTTTGGCCAAGCCGATTGCCACCTGTTGCTCATGCTCGGAAAACTTGCGGTCAATCCGGGCAAGAATGATGCAGGCCACGACTTCTTCGTTCGAGTCCAAAACAGGCAGATACAGCTCGTACGTGCGGGAAGGGGTCATGAGGAAACCGCGCTCTCCCATGGTGCTTTCGCGATTGATGACATACGGTTGGTGCGTTTCCTTGATGCGCACGAGCGGACCGTCTTCAATCCCTTGCAAAAGCTGCTCGATTCCTTGCGGAGACACACCGAAACTGGCAACAGCCCGATCGGCATCGAGCACGAGAATGACGCCTTTGTCTGCCTCCATGCTGTCCACAGCGTTGGATACAATGCTCGACAGAAGCGTTTGCTTGTCCAATGTATTCGTGAGCGCGAGAATAAACTGGTTCTTTTTCTCCAGATGGCGCTCGTTCTCCGCCATTTTTTCCAGCGCTTCCGTCAGTTCCTCTTGCTGCATCACGAGTTCATCCTGTTGGGCTTGCAGCTCTTCGTTTTGCGCCATCAGCGCCTCTTCTTTGTTCTGGATTTGCCGCATCATGTAGTCGAGAGAGCGGGAGAGCTTGCCGATCTCATCGTCACGCTCCAAGCCGTTCAACTGCGGCGTCTCCCCAAGCGAAAAGCGGTTGGCATCGGCAGTCAGCCGCATCAACGGTCGGCCGATATCGCGCGTCGTTTTGATCGTTACCCAGATCAATACCAAAAGAGCCATCAGCACGTAAATGATGAACCACAAGCTTTGGGCAGACAGTTCCTGGAACAACTGCTGGTTTTGCATCGAAATGAGCTGCTCATTCGTTTGCTGATAGCGGGTGGCATAGCTGATCAAATTGTTGACCTCCATGTTTACCCCGCTGGACGAAAATTTGCGCAAACCTTCGTAATCACCCGACTGTGCATACCCTGACGAGGTAGGGAAGACGCGGGTGAAAAAATTGTCTACAAATGATTCGATGGATGTGGCAATTTTAAGTTCTTCGCTGCTGAGCGGAAGCTGCTTGAAAGCATGAAGCGACTGTTCCAGCTTTTTCTTTTCGAGGAACAATTCATTGTATTCATATGGGCTTAAAAAGGCATAATAGCCGCGGGCACGAAAGAAAATCTGGTTCGTATGCTCCGAGATTTGCGTAATCAGCTCCTGCTTCTGTCTGGAAGTTTGCGCGGCTGATTGAAAGTTTGTAAAGGCTTGATCGTTCAGCATCTGCACGACCAGCGCCCCGGCGACCATCAGCGAGAAAAAGAGAATCATCATGATGGCGAAGCGGCGGGTAATGCTTTCCCTTACGTATTTTCGAAATGAAGTCATGCGAGCATGTCCTCCACTTTGCGGACCAGCTCCAGCGGGCTGAACGGCTTGGGCATGAAGTCGTCCGCCCCGGCAGAGCGCATTTTTTCCTGTTCGGCATGCTGGCTTTTTGCGGACAGGATGAGCACTTTCACAGACTGTTTCTCAGGCATTTGTTTCATCTGCGTCAAGACGTCAAAACCTGTCAGCTTGGGCATCATGTAATCGAGAATGACCAAATCGTACTGATTCTGGCCAATTTTTTGCAAGGCTTCCTCACCGTCGCAGACGATATCGAGCTGATGGCCTTCATCTTCAAGCGTATCCCCGATCAGCATGCGCAGCACTGCTTCGTCTTCGGCTAATAAGATCGTTGCCATTTTTCTTCCTCCATGTCATTCCTACATCATTCGTTTGATCAAACGTTTGATGCGCGCTTCCAGCTCTTTTATGCTGAAAGGCTTGGTCATATAGTCGTCAGCACCCAGTTGCAGGGCGCGGGCAATATCCTGTTCGCCGCTGCGTCCCGTCAGCATGAGCACCGTGTACTGCTTGCTGTTGGGCAGGGCGCGGATCAGTCTCAGGACATCAAGCCCGTCCATGTGTGGCATGATGCCGTCCAAAATGACAAGGTACGCTTCCGGACCTTGATGCCAGGACGATTCAAAAAAGGCGGCGCCTTCGTGGAACGTTCGGATGTCTGTATGAATCCATCCTTCCAGACTGGCGCGAGCGCAGTCGGCGAGCAAAGTGCGGGTCAAGGAATCGTCGTCGATAATCGCCACTTTCAGTCTCACGGTGCGCGTATCTGGATCGTCGTTGCGCTTGGCCATCTCTACCCGGCAACGCCCGTTGTTTTTCGCAGCGTATAAAGCCGTATCAGCGGCGTCTATCCAGTGCGAGAGTGGCTTTTGTCCATCCTCGATTTGCACGACTCCTGCCGAAAAGCTCAAAGAAAAGCTGCCTTCCGCCGATTCAAAAGAAAGTGCCTGAAAGTCGACCAGCAGCTGTTTGATGCGCAGTTTTGCATCTTGTCCGGACGTTCTTGGCATGAGCAGCAAAAATTCTTCCCCGCCATAACGGAAAAAGATGTCGTACTTCCCGGAGTTTGTCTTGATGAAAGAGGCGAATCGGCTCAAGACAACATCGCCTACGAGGTGCCCGTGCGTGTCATTGACCTTTTTGAAATGATCGATGTCCATAAAGGCCAGCGAGAACGGAGTTGAATTTCGCAGCGAATCGGACAGCAGCCGTTGATATGTGTCCGTAAGAGAATTGCGGTTGAACGCACCCGTCAATTCGTCGATGAACAAGATTTTATCCATCCAGCGTTTTCTGCCCAACTGCCGTTCCAGCCGAACCGTCAATTCCTCCAGGTCAAGCGGCTTGCACATGACGTCGTCCGCCCCCAGACGAAAAGCGCGCATGCGAGTGTCCCGGTCGCAATCAATGCTGATGATCGTCGTCGGGACGTATTGCTTTTTAATTTTCTCGCTGAGTGTTTGCATGACTTGAAAACCGCCTGTTTCCGGGATGTTCAAGTCGAGTATCAGGCAATCCGGGTTAAGGTCGTGGAAGTAGTCGAGTGCCTTGTGCGGATACACAGTGGCGATGACGGACCAGTTTTGCTTCTCCAAATATTCCTTGAGGTACATCAAAAGCGTCACATCATCATCTAGAATGAGCAAAAGAGGCTGGTTTTCGTAGGTGGATTCTTGCGGCAATGTGGGGTCCTCTAATAAAATCTCTTGCTCGGGCCGATGCTCGTAGCAGAGAGTGATCAGCTCTCGCAAAAAATCGCTCCACTCGTGTGTCGGCCAATCCTTCGCCTCCAGCTTGTCCAGTTGTTCCAGCAAGGATTGGGAAAGCTCGGATAAATCGTGCAAACCAATCGTTCCGGCTGTACCCTTCAGCGAGTGGACAAAACGGTATAATTCTTCATGGGAGACAGGCTCTTCCTGAGCGAGCCAGCCTTCCAGTTGTTTGTGAATTTGAAAAAGAAGGGTGTCCCTGTATTTGATCATTCCGAATTATCCCCCTGTTTTCGGGAAGGCCCTGCGCAGTCTCGAAGACTGCCGGGCCAGATCATAATAGGTATTGTACATCTAGCTAGGTGGAAGTGTACCATATTAAGAGGGGTTCTCCAACGAAAGGATTGCACTGGGAGGCAGGAAAAAAACAGGACGTGACAACTCTGTTACAAGCAGTTTACGAAAGAGAAAAGCCTTCTTCCTTCAAATATTGCGCCGCTTCCACGTAAGACTCAAAAGAAGCTTCCAGGTTCATGCCGTGGTAGACATTCCACAGGGAATCTTCTTGCTGTAAAAGCAGCGTGCGGTTTTGCTTGTCGACCCAGGTTTGTTCGACTTGTTCGCTGGCATCTGCTGCTGGTTGCTGCGGCTCGCGCTTGACGGAGAGCGACTGGATGGAAGCTTCGATTACTTGGCGCAGCTCGTCTGCGGAGAAGTCGCGAATGTTTACGTAGCCTTTGTCGTCTTTTTGGTAGCCCTTCAAAAACGCTGCGAACACAAAGCCGTTGCCGTTCGGATGCAGATGGTAAACGACTGTCTTTTTGTCGTGAAGACTTGCCTCGTAGTGAAAATTAACCCGTTTGAGCGAGACGTTGTGGCGAGACAACTCCGGGAATGATTCGATAATCGCCAGTTTTTGTTCAAAAGTAAGCATGGATTCCTCCGATGTGAATAAGGTTATCCGTCGATTATATCATAGGTGGAACAAAGAACGAAAAGGCTATACAGACAAGAGAGGAAGCGATGACGATGAACGGAAAAAATCGAAAAGATATCGTAGCAGGACTGGAAGTGGATATCGTCCTGAAGCAGGATCAGCGCACAGGGGTGCGGACGCGGGGAATCGTCAAGGACATTTTGACCAATTCCAGCACGCATCCGCACGGGATCAAGGTTCGCTTGACCAATGGCCAGGTCGGACGAGTGCAGGAGATTATTCAAAAAGGCGAGTAAACGTAAAAAACGGGATGCCAGCGAGGGCCATCCCGTTTTTTGATCGCGAGCGACAGGCAGCTTCTTCCGGAAAAGACGAGCCTGATGGATCAGCGATATGTATCGTGAGCAGGTGTAAGCACATCTTCCGTGGAATCGCGCACGAGGATGAACGGCCCGATGTTCCCGAGTCCATGCATCGATACGTTGTGATGGGCGATAATTTGCTCTGCACGCAGCACGGTGTTGTCGGTTGTGGAATGACCGTCACTGACGAGTGTGACGTCATAGCCCAAGGTGGTCGCTCGCTTGCAGGCGCTGTCTACGCAAAATTCCGTTTTGCAGCCCGTCATGACGAGATGCGTAATCCCGAGCGATTGCAGTTGTTCATGCAAATCGGTCTCGTGAAAAGCATCCGTCGCTTGTTTGAGAATCACGGTTTCCGTCGGGAGCGGGGCAAGCTCGGGGTGGATGGCGTAAGCGTCAGCGCCAAGCTCCGCGACATCTGTGTCCTGCACGTACAGGACGGGAATCGCTCTTTTCCAAGCGTCTTCCCTCAGCTTTTTGATCGTCTGAACGAGCGAGGTCTTTTGATAAACAGGGCCGATCGGGCCTTCCACAATCCCTACTTGTACGTCAATAATGAGCAGAGCTGTTTTTTGCGTCATTCACGTTCCTCCTCAAAATGCAGGGGCTACCGGGGCAGTCCCCCCGTTTCTTTCTTGGTTGTTTTCATCGATCTATGAGCATGCCGTTGCGTATTTGTTTTCATATTTCATCAGCTCCTTCGCTTATGGCAGCGGGACAGCCAGAGGCGGCTGCATCCGCTGGAACCATTGTAACACATCGCCCGTTTTATCATTCGGATTTTTTTGAACAATCGAACGGAAGGTAAAAACAGCCCCCATCCTGCTGGCTGCCAGTCAAGGATGGGGGCTGTTTGTGTTGCATGTGTCAGAAAGCTGTCTTTACGAGTCGCTTTCTTTTTTCGGCACAAACTGAAAAATTTCATGGGATTCAAAAGAGTCGATCAGGCGCGATAGCCACAAGTAGTAATCCAGTCCGTTTTCAATCCGGCGGATGCTAAGCTCCACGCGTTCTCGCAGCTCGTCCGTCAACTCCTCGGATTGCTGGAGGGCGCGCAGCTCCTGAAGCGACTTTTTCAGGCTGTGCACATTTTGCTCGCTGGCATGGCGCCACTTCACGGAAAACAAGTCGATGAAGTTTTGGTACCAGTCCAGATTGACCTCGTAGTGGTCTTTGCGTGTTCCTTTTTTCCATATCTTTTCTACCATATTTAAGTCCATCAAGCATATTTAAGTCCATCAAGGTGCGAACGCCGGTGCTCATGCTGGTCTTGCTCATTCCCAGCGCTTCTCCCATTTCATCAAGCGTCATCGACTTGTCCTGAAACAGCAGCGTGCCATACAAGAGCCCCGTCGACATGGTGATGCCATACAAATCCATGTTGCGGGCAAGTGTTTCAATCACGCGTTCTTGAGCCTTTTCGAGGATTCTTTCCTGATTCGTATCCATTTTGAAAAAAGCAGCTCCTCTAGTCATATTACCTGACTAGAATTGTACGTTCCTTACAGCAAAATGTAAATGGAGATATCAAACAGTATATACGAGATAAACTGCGAATACAGAAAGAAAAGTACGTAAAGTTTTTTCTGAACGCTGAAAATGCCCGATTATCGAGCCTCACCCAGTTTGAGGTAAAAAAGTGGGCTGGTTACAATTGTAAGGGTAAAGAACAGTCCGGATACGGGCGTAAAAGTTGGAGGTGACCATATGCCCAAGATCAAAGTAGAGAATTTGACCAAAATCTTTGGACGACAGCCCCAACGCGCATTGCCCCTCGTGAAACAAGGGAAGGCCAAGACAGATATATTGAAGGAAACGGGTCTTACCCTTGGGGTTAACCAAGCGAGTTTTGAGGTGCACGCCGGCGAAATTTTCGTCATCATGGGGCTTTCGGGTAGCGGGAAATCGACATTGGTTCGACTCTTGAACCGACTGATCGAACCGACGGAAGGCAAAATCCTGATCGACGGTACGGATATCGTCAGGATGAACACAGAACAGCTGCAACAGGTCAGAAGAAAGAAGCTCGGGATGGTATTTCAAAAGTTTGCCCTGTTTCCGCACAGGACCGTCCTGGAAAACGCAGCATATGGCCTGGAGATTCAAGGAATGGCCAAAGCAGAGCGCGAGGCCAAGGCGAAGCAATCGCTGGAACTGGTCGGACTGGGCGGCTGGGAAGCGAGCTATCCTGATCAGCTTAGCGGAGGAATGCAGCAGCGCGTCGGTCTGGCGCGTGCACTTGCCAATGAGCCGGATGTGCTGTTGATGGACGAAGCATTCAGCGCACTTGACCCGCTCATTCGCAAGGACATGCAGGACGAACTGCTGGAGCTGCAAAGCACCATGCAAAAGACGATCATCTTCATTACGCACGATCTCGATGAGGCGCTAAAAATCGGTGACCGGATTGCCTTGATGAAGGACGGAGCGATCGTCCAGATCGGCACACCGGAAGAAATTATGACCAATCCGGCCAACGAGTACGTGGAGCGCTTCGTGGAGGACGTGGATCGTTCCAAGGTGCTCTCCGCAGAGAACGTCATGAAGCGGGCCGAGACGATTACGTTGGATAAAGGGCCGCGCGTTGCCTTGCAGTTGATGAGGGATCGCGGTGTATCCAGCTTGTATGTAGTAGACAAGAAGAAGACGCTCCTCGGCGTTTTGACCGCAGATGCGGTCAGCCAGGCAAAAGAACAGGGCCAATCGTTGGAGTGGGTGCTTCGTACCGAAGTTCCGAAGGTAGGGCCGCAAACGCTCCTGAATGAACTGTTTGACTTGGTCGCTTTTTCGGATATTCCGGTGGCAGTGACAGGCGATCATGACCGCCTCCTGGGTGTCATCGTAAAAGGTGCCGTGTTGGGCGGATTAGCGGGAAAAGTAAACCAGGAAACGCCACTGCCGGTAAATGAAGAAGGGCAGGTGGATGAATGATGGATCAATTTTTTCCGAAGCTGCCCCTCGATAGTTGGGTAGAAACGATTGTAGATGGACTGGACGAACATTTGGGCTTTTTGTTCGATTTCATTTCGACATGCATTGGCGGGACGGTCGACTTTTTCAATCTGATTTTGACCGGACTGCCGTTCTGGGTGATTATCATCTTGCTTACACTGCTGGCGTATCGGGCTGGCAAGCTGTCTATCGCTCTTTTTACTTTCATTGGACTTCTTTTGATTCAAAACTTGGGTTATTGGGAGCATTCAATGGAAACACTTGCGCTGGTGCTGACAGCCGGACTCATTTCCGTCATTATCGGGATTCCCGTGGGAATCTGGTGCGCGAAAAGTGATTCCGTGCAAAAGGTCGTAACGCCGCTGCTTGATTTCATGCAGACGATGCCCGCGTTTGTGTATTTGATTCCTGCGATCTTTTTCTTCGGACTGGGGAAAGTGCCGGGCGTAATCGCTTCCGTCATTTTCGCGATGCCGCCGACGATTCGTCTGACCAATCTGGGGATTCGCCAGGTGCCGGCGGACTTGATCGAGGCTACGGAGGCGTTTGGTTCGACTTATTGGCAAAAGCTGACGAAGGTGCAACTGCCGATCGCCAAAACGACGATCATGGCAGGGATCAACCAGAGCATCATGCTGGCGCTGTCCATGGTCGTCATCGCCTCGATGATTGGGGCGAAAGGACTGGGTGCCGACGTATACCGCGCCGTGACGCAGATCAAGATCGGGGAAGGCTTCGAAGCGGGACTTGCCATCGTCATTATGGCGATTTTGCTGGACCGCATCACGCAAGGAGTAGGAAAGAGAAAAAAAGCGTAGGAGGGGTTTTCATGAAAAAAGCAACGTGGAAAGGTTTGGCTGTCGCATTGGGACTTGGATTGGTCATGGCGGGCTGCTCAAGTGCGGGCAGCTCCGAGGGTAACGGATCAACCAGCAGCAACAACGGTTCGGCTGCATCCAACGGTGTAGGCGCCGCAGTCGATCATAAAATCATCGGGATCGACCCAGGGGCAGGCTTGATGAAAGCGACCGAGAAAGTGCTCAAAGACTACGAGCTAAAAGACTGGGAGCTGGTCGAAGGCTCCAGTGCCGCGATGACGGCAGCTTTGACCCAAGCCTATAAAGACAAGAAGCCGATTATCGTGACGGGCTGGACGCCGCACTGGATGTTTTCCAAGTTTGAAATGAAATACTTGGAGGACCCAAAAGGAGTTTACGGAAAAGATGAGCAAATTCATACGGTCGTGCGGAAAGGCTTGAAGGAAGAACAGCCAAGCGCGTACGCTTTCCTCGATAAATTTTCCTGGACGCCAGCCGACATGGAGAAAGTGATGCTGGACATCGAAGGCGGCAAAAAACCGGAAGAGGCAGCAGCAGAGTGGGTGAAAGCAAACGAAGCTACTGTGAGCAAATGGGTGGAAGGCGTACAGCCAGCCAATGGTCAAAAGCTGACGCTTGCCTATGTCGCCTGGGATTCCGAGATTGCCAGCACGAATGTGGTGAAAACTGTTCTGGAGCAAAAGCTGAACTACAAAGTTGAACTGAGCCAAGTAGAAGCTGGCCCGATGTGGGTAGGCGTATCCAACGGCGATGTGGACGGCATGGTTGCAGCTTGGCTGCCAACAACACATGCTGACTACATGGAGAAGCTCGGAAAAGACGTAGAAGACCTCGGCCCGAATCTGGAAGGAACCAAGCTGGGTCTGGCTGTTCCGACTTACATGGATATTACGTCGATTGAGGATTTGAAGAAGTAAAAAAGCGATAAAGCCAATGGCGCAACAACGAAGAAAGCCAGCGTCGCAGGGGGAGTCATTCCTGCGAGGTTGGCTTTTTTTATGTAAGAAGAAAGGTGAGTTAAAAATTTGTAATTATTAATTTATTTTTCTTTTATTTACAAGACGGATTGTCAAGCCAAG